>NZ_JAGPXZ010000297.1:0-6912 GCF_018070305.1 Micromonospora sp. M51
GGGTGGCCTGCGTGGTGGAGGTGGTGGAAGATCCGGCGTTCGGGCCGGTGGTCGGGTTCGGCCTCGGTGGGGTCGCCACCGAACTGCTCGGCGATCGGGCCTGGCGGGCGGTGCCGCTGACCGACCGGGACGCGGCCGAGCTGGTCGACGAACCCCGGGCCGCGCCGCTGCTGCGCGGGCACCGGGGGGCCGCGCCGGTCGACCGGGCCGCCCTGGTCGACCTGCTGCTCCGGGTGGGTCAGCTCGCCGACGAGCAGCCCCGGGTGCGGTCGCTGACCCTCAACCCGGTGCTCGCCCGCCCGGACGGCCTCTCGGTCCTGCACGCCCAGCTGGGGGTGGGCGGCGTGGTCGCCCGCCCGGACACCGGCCCCCGCCGCCTGTGAGCGTGCCCGGTCAGGCGCGGCTGGAGATCTGCTGGACGCCCCAGGTGTTGCCGTCCGGGTCGGCGAAGAAGACGAAGCCGACATTGTCCAGTGGGTCCGGGACCGGCCGGGGGTTCTGACCGACCACCTGGATGTCGCTGACCTCCACACCTCGCCCGAGCAGTTCCTCGTGGGCCCGCCGCAGGTCGGGCACCACCAGTTGCAGGCCCTTGAGTGAGCCGGGCGGCATCTCCGGGACGACACCCTTACCGATCACAATCGAGCAGCCGGAGCCGGGCGGGGTCAGCTGGACGATGCGTGCCTCGTCGCTGATCACCGTGTCGTGGTCCACCGTGAAGCCGAGCTGGTCGGCGTAGAACTTCTTCGCCCGGTCCACATCGGAGACCGGCACGATCACCACTTCAAGCGTCCAGTTCATCGTTGCTCTCCTCGCCTCGTCGGTCGCGGATCGGTGTCCCAGTCAAACACCCCGACAGCACGAAAGGCCCCGGCGAACCGCCGGGGCCTTTCGTGGGAACCGGGTGCGTCAGCAGGCGTACGCCTCCAGGCGCTGAGCCCGCTCCGGGGCGCGCAGCTTCAGCAGCGTGACCTTCTCGATCTGGCGGATCCGCTCCCGGGACAGGCCGAACTCGCGGCCCACCTCGTCCAGGGTGCGCTGCCGGCCGTCGTCCAGGCCGAACCGGAGGCGGATGACCGCCTGCTCCCGCTGGGACAGGGTGGAGAGCACGATGCTGACCTCGTTGCGCAGCTCACCCTGGGCGGCGGCGTCGCCCGGCTCGGTGCGCGGGTCCACCGAGGCCACGAAGTCGCCGAGGGCGCTCTCACCGTCGTCGCCGACGGCCTGGTCCAGGCTGACCGGCTCCCGGTCGTAGGAGATCAGCTCGATGACCTGGATCTCGGGGATCTCCAGCGCCCGGGCGACCTCGGCGACCGTCGGTTCGCGGCCCAGCGTCACCGCCAGTTCGCGGCGGGCCCGGACCATCCGGTTGACCTGCTCGACCATGTGCACCGGGATGCGGATGGTGCGGGCCTGGTCGGCCATTGCTCGGGTGATGGCCTGTCGGATCCACCAGGTGGCGTACGTGGAGAACTTGTAGCCCTTGGCGTAGTCGAACTTCTCCACCGCCCGGATCAGGCCGAGGTTGCCCTCCTGGATCAGGTCGAGAAACGCCATGCCCCGGCCGGTGTAGCGCTTGGCGATGCTGACCACCAGCCGCAGGTTCGCCTCCAACAGGTGGTCCTTGGCCGCCCGACCCTCCGCGACGATCAGCTCCAGGTCGGCTCGCAGCTCCGCGGAGACGGGGATGCAGGTGGCGAGCTTCTCGTCGGCGAACAGGCCGGCCTCGATGCGCCGGGCCAGGTCGACCTCCTGCGCGGCGGTCAGCAGCTTGGTCCGGCCGATCCCGTTGAGGTAGGCCCGGACCAGGTCGGTGGAGATGCCGCGCTCGTCGGTGGCGTCCAGGTCGGCAAGGGTCTCGGGGGCCCCGTCAGTGTCGATCGTGGTGGTCGGGCGCGTCCGGTGTTCCGTCATCTGCAGGACCATCTCTGTCTCCCCGTTTCCACATCTGTGCCGTGTGCCCGGCCCAGTGGTGCCGGTGTGACAACAGCTTGGCGGGCGGGGCGTAAAACGGGAGTGAGGCGATCGGGCACCCGACAGGAATTGGGTCGGATCGCTGGTGCGGTGTGTCGTCCCGCTGTGTGGTTGCCCGGCCCGGCTACGTTGCGGACGGCCGGCCACCTTAGGTCGGCCGGGAACGACAGAGGAGGACGGTGTGGTCTTCAAGCGGCTCATGAAGGCGATGGGCGTCGGCGGTCCGTCGGTGGAGACGGTGCTGGCCAACCCGAACTGCCGCCCCGGCGGCCAGCTGGAGGGCCGCATCCAGGTGCTCGGCGGTGACCATCAGGTCGACATCGACCACGTCACCCTCGGCCTGGTCACCCGGGTCGAGGTCGAGAGCGGCGACAACGACTACGACACCAGTCAGGAGTTCCACCGCCAGCAGGTCACCGGCGCGTTCCGGCTGGAGCCGGGGCAGCGCTACGACATCCCGTTCCGGTTCGACGTGCCGTGGGAGACACCGGTCACCGAGCTGTACGGACAGCACCTGCACGGGATGACGATGGGCCTGCGTACGGAGCTGGAGGTCGCCCGCGCGGTCGACAAGGGTGACCTGGACGCCGTGGTGGTGCACCCGCTGCCGGCACAGGAGCGACTGCTGGACGCGCTGCTGCGACTGGGCTTCCGGTTCGCCCGCGCCGATGTGGAGCGTGGTCACATCTACGGCGTACGCCAGACGTTGCCGTTCTACCAGGAGATCGAGTTCAATCCTGCGCCGCAGTACGCCCGCTCGATCAACCAGTTGGAGGTCACCTTCATCGCCGACGCGCAGCAGATGCAGGTGGTGCTGGAGGTCGACAAGCGCGGCGGTGTCTTCACCGAGGGCCGCGACGCGTTCGGCCGGTTCACTGTCGACCACGCCACCGCCGACCGCACCGACTGGACCGCCGAGCTCGACAACTGGCTCCGCCAGTCCCTGACCCGCCGAGGCCTCTTCTCCTAACCCCAACCCACCCCCTCCCGGCCGCTTCTCTGCGGTGATCAAGAGGTTTGCGTCAGATTTTGCCCGTGGTTTGACGCAAACCTCTTGATCACCGGGCTCGGCGGGCTGAGGGTGGGGTGCGGGTCAGAGGTCCAGGAGGAGGGTTTGGGGGCCTATGTTGGTGCTCTCGACCAGCATGTGGGTGCGGAAGCGGCCGGTCTCCACCTTGGCGCCGCGTTGCCGTAGCGCCTCCACGACCGCCGTGACCAGCGGTTCGGCCACCTCGGCGGGGGCGGCGGCGGTCCAGCTCGGGCGGCGGCCCTTGCGGACGTCGCCGTAGAGGGTGAACTGGCTGACCACCAGGATCGGCGCGCCGGTGTCGGCGGCGGACCGTTCACCGTCCAGGATGCGCACCTCGTGCACCTTGCGGGCCATCGTCTGGGCGGTCTGCTCGGTGTCGGTGTGGGTCACCCCGAGCAGCACCAGCAGACCGTTCTCGATCGCGCCGACCACCTCGCCGTCCACCGTCACGCTGGCCTGCCCGACGGTCTGCACCACCGCGCGCATCAGGCGCTCACCGGCTCAATGAAGCCCCGCTCCACCAGGTGCGCCACGATCGGGCCGGCGGCCTCGGCCATCTCGTCGGGCTCCACGTCGTGTGCGGCGGCGAGCAGGGCGAGCTGGTCACGCAGCGGCAGTCGGCCGTCCGCGCCACCCACCAGCGCCAGCACCAGCGGGTCGATCTCCTCGGTCCAGCGCAGGCCGTGCGGCATCGCCAGGACCTGCCGGTCCACCCCCCAACCCTCGTCGCCCATGGTGGCCTCCTGTCGCAGCTGGAGGCCCTCGGCGGCCCGGTAGCGCTCGGCGAGCAACGCCTCGGTGTCGCGTACCCGGAGAAAGTCCTGGCGGTCGAACCAGGCGGCGACCTGGTCGCCCAGCGGTGGCTGCACCCGCTGGCGCAGGTCCTCCACCCGGACCACCGGGTCGGCGTGTCCGCCCCGGCGCACTGACACGATGCCGAAGCCGATTCCCTCCACCTTGTGCGCGTCGAACCAGTCCAGCCAGGCGGCCATCCGCTGCGGGTCGGCGGTCTCGCCGACGTCGGTGAGCCACAGGTCGACGTACGCCATCGGGTCGGCCACCTCGCGCTGGATCACCCAGGCGTCCAGGCCGGTCCCGGCGAACCAGCCGGCCACCCGCTCGTCCCACGCCTCGCCGGCGACGTGCACCCAGTTCGCCAGGTACTGCATGGTGCCGCCCTCGGTGAGCAGGCCCGGGGCGGCGGCGGCCAGTTCGGCGCCGATCGCGTCACCGACCCGCCCGGAGTCGCGGTAGACGTGCGTGGTGGTGCCCGGGCCGACCACGAACGGTGGGTTGCTCACCACCAGGTCGAACCGCCGGCCGGCCACCGGGGCGACCAGGTCGCCGCGGAGCAGCTCCCAGTCCTGACCGTTGAGGGCGGCGGTGGTCGCGGCGAAGCGCAGCGCCCGCTCGGAGAGGTCGGTGGCGGTCACCGACCTGGCGTGGGTGGCCAGGTGCAGGGCCTGGACGCCGGAGCCGGTGCCCAGGTCCAGTGCGGTGTCGACCGGCCGGCGCACGGTCGCGCCGATCAGGGTGTGGGTGGCCCCGCCGATGCCGAGGACGTGCTCGGCGTGCAGCGGGCGACCCGGGCGGGCGCTGGCCGGGACGTCGGCGAGCACCCACCAGTCCTCCCCGTACGGCTCCAGGTCGACGCCGGCGCGCAGGCCGGCGCCGTACCGCTCGACCAGCCCGCCGGCGAGGGCCTCGGCCACGCTCAGCGGTGCGAGCGCGGTGGCCACCGCCGCCTCCGGCTCGGTCTGGTCGCAGATGAACACCCGGATCAGGGTGTCCAGCGGGTCGCCGTCCTCGGTGGCGCGCAGCGCGGCCCGGTAGTCGTTGCGGGAGACCGCGGCGGTCGCCTGCGCGCCGAGCCGCTCGGCGATGCCGTGGCTGGTGAAACCGGTCCGGGTCAGCGCGGTCCGCAGCGCGTCGACGCCGGCGGGGGAGAGCAGCATGTCGTGTTCGTCCACCCCGACATCCTGCCTCCCGGTGCGTTCCGGGTCAGCGTCACCCGCCGGTAGATGTCGGAGCGTCGGTGTCCACCCGGATCGGTGCGCCGGGCAGGATGGTCCGCATGACGCTCGTACTGCCCATCGACCCGGAGGCCAACCGGCTGCTGGAGCGCAGCCCGCTGGCCCTGCTGGTCGGCATGGTCCTTGATCAACAAGTCTCAATGGAGAAGGCGTTCTCCTCGCCGTACGTGCTGGCGCAGCGGCTCGGTCACGACCTGGACGCGGCGGAGCTGGCCGGGTACGACCCGGAGGCGCTGGTCGCGCTCTTCGCCCAGCCGCCCGCGCTGCACCGGTTCCCGAAGGCCATGGCGGCTCGGGTGCAGGAGGTCTGCCAGGTGCTGGTGGAGCGCTACGACGGTGACGCGGCGCTGCTCTGGGCGGAGGTCACGGACGGGCCGGAGCTGCTGCGCCGGGTCGCCGCGCTGCCCGGCTTCGGCAAGCAGAAGGCGCAGATCTTCGTGGCCCTGCTCGGCAAGCGGTTCGGGGTGACCCCGCAGGACTGGCGGAAGGCGGCCGGGGACTACGGCGACCCGGGCGCGTACCGGTCGGTGGCCGACGTCACCGACGCCGACTCGCTGCGCCGGGTGCGGGAGTTCAAGCAGCAGATGAAGGCGGCGGCCAAGGCTGCGGGGGGATGACCCTCAGGCTGCGGTGGGGTGCGCCAGCGAGGCCAGCGCGCGCCGGACGTCGGCCAGCGAGACGGTCGCCGAGTCGTCCAGGTCGGCCAGGCCGGCCTCGATCCACTGGCGCATCAGCGTGGTGACCCCGATGCCCCGGGCGTCGGCGGCGGCGCGGACCCGCTCGTAGGTGTCGAGCGGCAGCCGCACCGAGCGGCTCACCATCGGCACGTCGGTGTCGGGGGTGGGCAGGTCCACCGCCGGGCTCTCGTCGATCAGGTCGGCGATCCGGTCGTCGCCGCCGTGGAACTGCTTGGTCGCGTCGTTACGGTGCATCGTCACGGCCCCCCTCATCGGCGGTCTCTCCGTACGGCCTCGTCGTAGCGCTTGGACTCGACGTCGCTCAGCTCGCGGGCGGAGAGGATGTCCCAGTCGTGGTCGGTGCCATCGGCTTCGGCGAGCAGCCCGGCCAGTCGGCGGCCCCGGCGGGCGGCGGCGTAGACCACCATCACGTCGTCACCCAGATGGCGGATGACCCGTCGGGCGCTGTGCAGCGCCTCCCAGACTTCCCCGGGTGTGACGTCGTAGACCCTCAGGTTGGCCAACGCCTCGTCGGTGAAGCTGAACCTGCTGCCCACGCCGGGAGCGTACCACGCACGTAACACGCGACGGGATGACTCGAAGTTCGCTGATCACGGGCCTGCGGTGACAGGATGAGGCGTAACCCCCTCGAGGAGGTCCATGGTGAAGCGTCAGGCGTACCAGCCGATTCTGATCACCGACGCCTCGCGCAGCCAGGACGATCAGCTCAACAGTCGCCAGCGCCGCTATGTCCTCATGATGGGCATCCGGGTGCTGTGCATCATCGTCGGCGCGATCCTGGTCGGTGCGAACGCCCCACTGCTCTGGCTCTGGCTGCCGCTGTGCGGCCTCGGCATGGTGCTCATCCCCTGGCTGGCCGTGCTGCTGGCCAACGACCGGCCGCCGAAGGAAGAGCACCGGTTGGCCAACCGGTTCCACCCCCGCCAGCAGGACGACACCCCGCCGATGAGCCTCACCGCCGAGGAGCGCCCGCACAAGGTCATCGACGTCGAACCCTGACCCGCGAGCGGGCCAGGGTTAGCCCGGTCCGGGCCGTAACACGCCGGTGGCCGCGCGCCGGCCGTTATGCCTGTGGCCGGGCGCCGGCTGTGGAGACGGCCAGCGCGCCCAGATCGGTGGCACGGCTCAAAGCCGCCGCCGGGGTGGCGCCCGCGAGCCACGCGGTGAGCAGACCGGC
>NZ_JAGPXZ010000298.1:0-6899 GCF_018070305.1 Micromonospora sp. M51
GCGCTTCGACGACCCGAAGGTCAAGGCGGTCTTCACCCGCTGGCGCGAGGCCCTGCCCTACTTCGACCCCAAGGGCAAGGCGTACCCGTTCCAGGAGGCGACCACCGCGCTGCTGGCCGGCAAGACCGGAATGTTCCTGATCGGCACGTTCTTCGCCGACGCCGCCCCCAAGGACGCGCTCGGTGACCTGGACTTCTTCCGGTTCCCGATCATCGACCCGGCGGTGCCGCTGGCCGAGGAGGCACCGACTGACGGCTTCTTCGCCAGCGCGAAGACCGCCAACCCGACCGGCACCAAGGCCCTGCTCAGCTACCTGGCCGGGGTCGAGGCCCAGGAGGCGTACGTCAAGGCCAGCTCCGGCATCGTGCTGCCGGCCAACCCCAGGGCCAAGGCGTCGGACTCCCCGCTGGTGGTCAAGGGCAAGGCGATGCTGAACGAGGCCAAGGAGCTGACCCAGTTCTTCAACCGCGACTCCAGCGACGCGCTTCAGCCGACCGCCGACACCGCGCTGACCAAGTTCATCGACAAGCCGGACCAGATCGACGCGATCCTGCGGGAGTGGCAGGCCGGCGCCGAGAAGGTCTTCAAGGGCTGACGTGACAGCAACGATCTCCACGACTTCGGTCACCCCCACCCGGCGGCGGCGACGGTCGGCCCGACTGTCGCCGCTGCTGGTGGCGTTCGTCCTGGTGCCGTTCGCGGTCGAGAGCATCTGGGTGTTCTGGCCGGCGCTGCAGGGTTTCTGGTTCTCCCTCACCCGCTGGGACGGGATGACACCGCCGACCTTCGTCGGCACCGACAACTACGTCGAGCTGGCCGGCGACGCCACCTTCCGGGGCGCGCTGGTCAACACGGTGATCTGGCTGGTGCTCTTCGGCGGCCTCTCCGTGCTGGGTGGCTTCGGGATGGCGCTCGTCCTGCAGAAGGAGCGGCGCGGTGTCGGGTTCTACCGGGCCGCGCTGTTCACCCCTGTGGTGTTCTCGCTGGTGGTGACCGCGCTGGTCTGGCGGGTCTTCTACCAGCCCGACGGCATCGCCGACACGCTGCTGCGGGCGGTCGGCCTGGAGAGCCTGATCAGGCCCTGGCTCGCCGACCCGCAGACGGCCCTGTACGCGGTGATCCTGCCCGCGCTGTGGCGCCAGATCGGGTACGTGATGGTGCTGTTCCTCGCCGGGCTGAAGGCGATCGACCCGGCGCTGCACGAGGCGGCCCGGATGGACGGCGCGAACTCCTGGCAGCGGCTGCGGCACGTCACCATTCCCCAGCTCAAGGGGGTCAACGCGGTGGTGCTGTCGGTCATCGTGATCGACTCGCTGCGCTCGTTCGACATCGTCTGGTCGCTGACCAAGGGCGGGCCGTACCACTCGTCGGAGCTGCTCAGCACCTACATGTACTCGACCGCGTTCCAGAGCCTGCGGCTGGGCTACGCCTCGGCGATCGCGGTCGTGATCTTCGTGCTCGCGCTGGCCGTCATCCTCGGCTACCTGGTCCGCGCGTTCCGGGAGGAAGCGTGATGAACAAGCTCCGTACCGGGGCCTTCCACACCGGCATGATCCTGCTCTCGCTGCTCTGGCTGGGTCCGGTGCTCTGGGTGGTGGTGATGTCCACCCGGTCGTTCGACGACATCGCCGCGCACGGCGTGGGCAGCCTGCCCCGCTCGTTCACGCTGGACACCTACCGGCAGGCGTGGACCGACGGCGGCGAACTGCGCGCCCTGATCAACAGCCTGCTCGTCACCATCCCGTCGGTGGCGTTGAGCCTCGGGCTGGCCGCGATGGCCGCGTTCGCGCTGAGCCGATTCCGGATCCCCGGCCGGCGGACGATCCTGCTGCTGATGCTCGCCGGCAACCTGCTGCCACCGCAGATCCTGCTCATCCCGGTGGCCAAGTTCAGCGAGCTGACCGGCCTGTACGACACACTCTGGGCGTTGATCGCGGTGCAGGTCGGCTTCGGGCTCGGCTTCTACACGTTCGTCCTGCACGGCTTCATGCGGGACCTGCCGGGCGAGATTCAGGAGGCGGCCACCATCGACGGGGCCGGCACGGCGCAGATCTTCACCAGGGTGATGCTGCCGCTGACCCGCCCCGCGCTGGCGGCTCTCGGGGCGCTCTCCTTCACCTGGATCTTCAACGACCTGCTCTGGGCGATCACCGTGCTGCGGACCGACGACAACATGCCGGTCACCCCGGCGCTGCTCGCGCTCCAGGGGCAGTTCGTGTCGTCCTGGAACGTCATCGCCGCCGGTACCGTCATCGCTGCCGTCCCCACCGTCGCGGTGTTCCTCCGCTTCCAGCGGCACTTCGTCTCCGGCCTGGCGATCGGAGCGGTCAAGTGACCGCCGAGGCCGGGCAGCGCTGGACGCTGCGCGGCACGCACACCGAGTACACGGTGCGGGTGCCAGCGCACGGTCGCTGGCTGGAACTTGTCGCGTGGGGGCCGCACGGCGTCTCCGACGGGCCCTCGCCGGTCGGCTACGACGGCCCGGTCCCGTTCCTCACCGCCGGGGACGCGGCCCCCATCGAGTACGCCACCGACGCCGACCGCCCGTTCACCGGCCCCGACCTGGTGATCGAGACCTCGAACGGGCAGCGGCGGGTGGGTTTCGCGCACACCGACGCGCGGATCGACGCCGACCAGCGGGAGCTGGCCGTCGAGTTCGCCGACCCGGTCACCGGGCTGCGCGCCACTGTGCACTACCGGATGCCGGTCGGCACCGACGTGGTGCAGCGGTGGGTCGAGCTGACCAACGACGGCAGCGACGCGCTGCGGGTCATCCGGGCCGGTTCGGGCGGGTTCTGCGTACCCACGCCGCACGGCGCACTGCTCAGCCACCAGTGGGGGCAGTGGGCGCAGGAGTTCCAGCTCTCCCACATCGAGCTGGGCCACGGCACCTTCAGCATCGGCAGCTCGCAGGGCGTACCCGGGCATCTGCACGTGCCCTGGCTGGCGGTGCGCGACACCGCCGAGCCGGCCGGCCCGGCCTGGGGGATGGCGCTGGCCTGGACCGGTTCGTGGGAGATCAGCGCGGAGCGGGACACCGGCGGCCTGACCCGGGTCCGGGTCGGCCGTCAGCTGGTCGACGGCCCGTTGGAGCTGGCCCCCGGCGAGCGACTGACCCTGCCGGTGGCGACCGGGGCGTACAGCTCGGACGGCCTGGACGGGCTGGCCCGGGTCTGGCACACCCACCAGCGGCTGCTCGCCGGGGAACGGCTCAGGCCGCGTCCGGTGCTCTACAACTCCTGGGAGGCGACCTACTTCGCCGTCGAGGCGCAGAGCCAGCTCGCGCTCGCCCGGATCGCTGCCGAGTTGGGTGTGGAGACCTTCGTCGTGGACGACGGCTGGTTCGTGGGCCGCGACGACGACACCGCCGGGCTGGGCGACTGGACACCCGATCCGGCGAAGTTCCCGGCCGGGTTCGACACGTTCATCGCCGACGTCCGCGCCCTCGGGCTGAACTTCGGCCTCTGGGTCGAGCCGGAGTGCGTCAACCCGAAGTCGTCCCTGTACGCCGAGCACCCGGAGTGGGTCTACTCCGTCGACGGTCGACCGCTCACCCCGGTCCGCAACCAGTACCTGCTCGACCTGGGTCGGCCGGAGGTCGCCGAGTTCGTCCACTCCACAGTCGACGGTCTGCTGCGCCGGTACGACATCGACTACCTGAAGTGGGACTTCAACCGGCCGCGTACCGAACCGGGTCGGTCCGGTGGGCTGGGCCCACTCGACCTGGACGGCGCGCACGTCGCCAACCTGCACCGGATCTACGAGCGGCTGCGCCGGGACCACCCCGGTGTGCTGATCGAGGCGTGCGCCGGCGGCGGCGCGCGTACCGACCTGGCGATGGCCGCCCGCGCCGACGTGTTCTGGCCCAGCGACAACACCGGTCCACTCGACCGGCTGGCCATCCAGTACGGCTTCCTGCACGCCAACGCCCCGCACCTGCTCAGCTCCTGGGTCACCGACGCGCCCGGCCTGTTCGACCCGCGCCCGCGGACGCTGGCGTTCCGGTTCGTCCTGGCGATGGCCGGTGTGCTCGGCATCGGCGCGGACATCCGGGCGTGGACTCCCGAGGAGCGGGCCGAGGCGGCCGGCTGGATCGCCCGCTACAAGGAGATCCGGGACGTCGTCACGCACGGCGAGGTGCACCTGATCGGCGGCCCCGACCAGGCCCGCTGCGCGGTGCAGTACACAGCGCCGGACGAGAGCCGGGTGGTCGTCCTGGCCTGGCACACCGGCCGGCTCGACGGCGCCGGGCTGCTCCCGTCCCGCCCGGTCCGGTTGCCGCTGCGCGGCCTTGACCCGGCAGCCCGTTACTCGCACGGCGACCGGCGCTACTCCGGCAGCCACCTCACCGCGGCGGGCCTGCCCGTGCGGTGGAGCGCGACCCACGACGCCGACCTCCTCGTGCTGACCCGCGACTGAGCTCGGAGCACCACCACCCCCACCCCCGAGGGACAGGAGTACCTCCATGCGCCTGAACCGACAGCTGACCGCTGCCCTGGCCGTGCTCGGCCTGGGCCTGGCCAGCCCCGTGCCGGCGATGGCCGGCCCACCCCACGCCGACCCCCCGAAGGCCGGCCACGGGCCCGGCCGCCCCGGTCACGCCCCGGCGGCCACCGGCGCGGAGGACCAGGGCGCGCCGACCTTCTTCAACAGTGGCCTCGCCCCCACGCCCTACCAGGGCTGGAACACCTACTTCGGCCTCGGTGGCGATCCCACCGAGGCCGAAGTACGGTCGGTCACCGACTACATGGTCCACAGTGGCCTTCGCGATGCCGGCTACACCTACGTCTGGATCGACGGCAACTGGGCCGCGCCCACCCCGCGCAACGAGGCCGGACAGCTCGTCGCCGACCCGGCCCGCTTCCCCGGCGGAATGGCGGCGCTGGCCGCGTACATCCACAGCAGGGGAATGAAGGCCGGCATCTACACCGACGCCGGCCCGTACCTGCCGGGGCAGTGCGGGCTCGGCAGCAACGGCCACTACCAGGCGGACATCGCCCAGTTCGCCGGCTGGGGCTTCGACGCGCTCAAGGCCGACTGGCTCTGCGGCCGCGCCGCCGGCCTCGACCCGGAGACCACCTTCCGCGAGCTGGCCGAGGCGGTACGCCAGTCACCGCGCCCGATGCTGCTCAACATCTGCAACCCGGTCAGCTCGGACTGGGGTGGCGGCCCGTACACCCCGGAGCAGCTCTCCACCTGGAGCTACACGTACGCGCCCACGATCGCCGACTCCTGGCGGACCTACACCGACGTGGGGCTCACCGACCCGACGCCGCAGTGGGCGTTCCCGTGGGTGCTGCGCAACATGGACGTCAACGCGTACCACCCGGCGGCCACCGGGCCGGGGCACTACAACGACCCGGACTACCTGCTGCCGATGCGTCCGCTGCCCGACGGCGGGTACGAGTTGAGCCTGGAGGAGTCCAAGACGCAGCTCGGCATGTGGGCCATCATGGCCGCGCCACTGGTGATCGGCTCCGACCCGCGTGGCCTGCCGCAGGAGATGATCTCGGCGCTGACCAACCCCGAGATCATCGCCGTGGACCAGGACCCGCTGGTGCGGCAGGGCGTCAAGGTCGCCGACACCGGCACCGACGCGCAGGTCTGGAGCAAGGTGCTCGCCGGCTCCGGCAGACGGGCCGTCGCGCTGCTCAACCGGCACGACACCGCCCAGCAGATCACCGTGAACTTCGCCGACGTCGCCCTCGGCGGGTCGGTCCGGGTTCGTGACCTGTGGTCCCGCTCCACGGTGGACGCCCAGCCGGGCATTCCCGGCGTGCAGCCGTTCACCGGCTCGTACACCGTCGAGGTGCCGGCGCACGGGGTGGCAATGCTCGGCCTGACCGGCACCGACCAGGTCGCCGGCGCCGACCTCGGCGGCACCGCCAGTGCCAGCCCCGCGCTGGTCCGGGTCGACGACAGGCACGCCACCGCCTTCGTCCGCGACGCGCAGGGCGCCCTGGCGGTCAACACCCGTTCCGGTACGACGTGGGGAAGCCGGTGGACCTCCCTCGGCGGCCCGGTCGGCGGCCGGATCCTCGGCCAGCCGGCGGCGTACGGCTCCGCCGACGGGCGGATCGACGTCTTCGTCCGGGGCACCGACAACGCCGCCTGGCAGCGCAGTTACGTCGCCGGTACGTGGGGGCCGTGGCGCAACCTCGGCGGCACGCTGACCGACGCGCCGACTGTGGCGTGGACCAGCCCGACGCAGTGGACGCTTGTCGCCCGTGGTGCCGACGGCAAGCTCTGGACGCGTACGCCGAGCGCTGGCTGGACCGGTGTGGGGGCTCCCGAGAACCGGCCGTTCTACGGTCGGCCGAGCGCGGTCGTCGACGACGCCGGCGTGCTGCACGTGGCGGTTCGCAGTCGCACCGACGAGGTGTGGTGGAGCAGCCGCACCGGCACCACATGGTCGGCCTGGACCAGCCTGGGCGGCACCACCAGCGGCAGCCCGACCCTGCTCGCCACCTCCGGCCGGGTCTACCTGTTCGCGCTGGCCGCCGACAACCGGCTCTGGCAGCGCAACCTGGCCGACGGTGCCTGGGGCGGCTGGTTCCGGCGCGGTGAGTTCGCCACCGACGCGTTCCGGGGTGCGCCCGGGGCCGCCGCCGGAGCCAACGGCAGCGCCTGGCTGGCGGTACGCGGCGTGGACGACCGGGTGCACCAGGTCATCCTGTGATCCACCGGGCGGGCCGTCGACCGACGGCCCGCCCCGGCTCAGGCCGGGACGAGTTCCCGGCAGCGGTGCAGAGCGGCCCGGGCCAGCGGGGTGTCACGGCCGGCGATCCCGGCTTCCAGTTCGGCGACCGCCGCCGCGGCCCGCGCCGGTTCACCCTGCGCCGCTGCGGCCTCGGCCCGCACCAGCACCGCGTCGGCGGCCCACGCCCGGATGCCCTTTC
>NZ_JAGPXZ010000299.1:0-6878 GCF_018070305.1 Micromonospora sp. M51
CAACGGCTTCGGCGCCTCGCCACCCTTGGTCAGCGATGGCGGCGCGTCGTTCTTGCCGCTGCCCCACGACGACGGCTTGGGGCCCATCTGGAAGTCGATGGTGCCGCCCTTGGCGAACGCGGACACGTCCAGGGAGAGGCCGCGCTGCTTCTTGCCGTTGACCTTGACGTCCTGCACGTACACGTTCGCGACGCTGTTGTTCGGGGCGTTGACGACGATGTCGCCGGTGCTGCGGTGCACTGTCATTCTGGTGAACTGCGGAGAGCCGATGGTCCACTCGGACGACCCGGCCTGCAGCGGGTACATGCCCAGCGAGCTGAGGATGTACCAGGACGACATCTCGCCGTTGTCCTCGTCGCCCAGGTAGCCCTGGCCGATCTCGCTGCCGACGTAGAGACGGCGCAGGATCTCCCGGACCGCCTCCTGGGTCTTCGACGGCGCGCCGGCGAAGTTGTACATGTACGGGATGTGGTGCGACGGCTGGTTGCTCATGCCGAGCTGCCCCATCCGTACCGCCCGGGCCTCCACCATCTCGTGGATGATGCCGCCGTAACCGCCGGGGCGGTCGGCGTTCTCCGGGGTGGAGAAGTAGGTGTCGAGCTTGTCGCGCAACGCCTTCTGCCCGCCGAGCAGGTTGGCCAGACCCTGACCGTCCTGCTGCGCGGTGAAGGCGAAGTTCCACCCGTTCGTCTCGGTGTAGACGCCACCCCAGTCCAGTGGGGCGTCGGCACGGAAGGTGCCAGCGGCGTCACGGCCCTGGAAGAGCTTCGTCTTGGAGTCGAACAGGTGAACGTAGTTGCGGGCACGCTCCAGGAAGTAGCGCGACTCCTCCTTGAGCCGGGCGCGCTCCGACTTCGGCGTGGCCGGGTCCTTGGCCAGGGCCGCACCCATGTTGCCGATGCCGTAATCGTTGATGTAGCCCTCCAGCGCCCACGACACCGACTCCGCGGTGGAGGTCGGCGTGTAGCCGAGGAACAGGGAGTTCTCGATGCCCTTACGGCCGACCTCGGGACGCCCGGACGCGACGGTCGCGTCCTTGACGGCGGCGTCGTACGCGGCGAGCGGGTCGGGCAGCTTGACCCCGGTGAGGTACGCCTGGGCCAGGGCCACGTTGGCGCTGGTGCCGGTCATCAGGTCGGAGTAACCGGGCGAGGACCAGCGGGCGATCCAGCCGCCGTCGCGGTAGTGCTGGACGAACCCGTCGGAAATCTTGGCGGCGATGTCCGGGTAGAGCAGCGAGTAGGCGGGCCACACGGTGCGGTAGGTGTCCCAGAAACCGTTGTTGACGTAGATCTGCCCGTCGACGATCTTCGCGCCGGTGTGGGTGGCTGTCGACGTGCCGGTCGGGGCCGATACCGGGCTCGCGTACTGCCAGCGCGGCGCGGCGGCGGTGCCGGTGTTCTCCGACTGCGAGTTCGGGTAGAGGTTCAGCCGGTACAGGTTCGAGTACATCGAGACCAGCTGCGCCTCGGTGGCGCCCCGCACCTCGACGCGGCCCAGCCGGTCCTTCCAGGCGGCGGTGGCGGCGGCGTGGATCTGCTCGAAGCTCTTGCCGGTGACCTCCAGGTCGAGGTTCCTGCGCGCCTGGTCGACGGAGAGGAACGACGTCGCGAGACGCATCGTCACCTCCCGGCTCCTGGTGACGTCGAAGGTGGCGGACGTCGCGGCGCTCGCCGTCGGCGCCCGGTCGAACGCGCCGGAGACGAACATCCGGGTCTGACCGGCCGACAGACCGCTGGCGTTGTCCACCCAGCCGGTGAACGTGCCGTCCGTGCCGATGGTGAAGGTGCCGTTGTGGAAGACGAGGCTTCCGGTCGCCTGCCCGGCGGGGAAGGTGAACCGCATGATCCCGGCGTGGTCGGTGGGCGACACCTCGGCGATCAGGCCGTTCTCCAGCTTCACCCGGTAGAGGTCCGGCTGCGCGGTCTCGTCGTCGTGGCTGAAGGCGAGCGCGCGGCTGGCGGGATCACCGGTGAGTGACCGGTCGCCGGCGACCGGCATGACCGACATCTGGTTGCGGTCACCCATCCACGGGCTCGGCTCGTGGGAGATCGCGAGGCCCTGCAGCATCGGCAGATTGGCCGCGTTGTTGATCCGGTGGTACTCGTACTCCCAGGAGTCGGAGTCCGCGTCGGTCACCGGGGTGAAGAAGTTGAAGCCGTTCGGCACCGCGGTGATCGGCAGGTTGTTGCCGCGCGAGAAACCGCTCGTCGAGTTGGTGCCCCGTCGGGTGTCGACGTAGTTGGTCAGCTTCGAGCCGTCGATGGACGCCGGGTTGGCCTCCACCTCGACATCGTCGAGCCAGCCCTGGAAGCGGGTCTCCCCGGTGGCCTTGGGGTGGTCGTACGCGAGCAGGATGCGGTCGATCGTCTTGCCGCGCGCGATGGTGCCGAGGTCGGTCTGCACCAGGTTCCACTGGTCGGCGAAGAGTGCCTTCGAGGCAGCCTGACCGGGGCCGGTGAGCAGGTTGCCGTGCTGGTCGACGGGTGAGCGCCCACTCAGGTAGCTGCCGTCGGTGAAGTGCAGGTCGAGCGCGGCGTAGGTGGACGGGTACTGACCGTCCCCATCGGTGAACTCAGGGAAGATCTTGTACGACAGTCGGGTCTTCGGCCCGACCGGGATGTTCACGTCGAAGAGCTTGTTGGTCCCGTACGAGCGGCCACCGGCCAGGGCGCCGCCGGCGTAGCGCAGCGCGGCGAGCCCGGTGAAACCGGCGTCCGGCTTCGTGGTGTACCCGTCGTACGGACCGGCGCTGACCACGCTGACCATGGGCGTGGTCGGCGGGCGGACATCCGAGCCGTCGCTGATGTTCCAGTCGCCGAGCTGCACGAGCGTGTCACCGGAGTTGGCGGTGACGTTCAGCCGGTAGAAGCCGTACGCGGTCGTGTTGGTGAAGCTGTACTTGTTCGTCGCGAAGCGCCCGCGGAACTTCTCGCCGGTGCGCTTGTCCAGATCGGTCCAGGTGCTGCCGTCGTTCGACCCCTGGATGACGAAGTCCCTGGGGTCTCGCCCTGGTGCGTCGTTGGCGGCGGTCAGCGAGTAGCGGACCACCGTCGTCGGCTTGGCGAGCTGGTAGGTCACCCAACCGGTCTTCGCGAAGGTGAGCCACTTGGTCGACGGCTCCTCGTCGGTGAGGTTAGCGGCGATCTCCCTCGGCAGGTGCTCATCGCTCGCGGTCACGGCGGTGACCTGGCCGAGCTGGCTGCCGGGCAGCGTGGAGACGTTGCCGCTCAGGTTGCCCTGGATCGGCTGTCCGTTCGCGCCGACCTCGACGGTGCCGGTGGCGGGCTTGGGGTCGGCGGACTCGAACGAGGACGCGAAGTCGCCCGGCGTTGCCGGGGTCGCGGCGTTGGCCAGGGGCGCGGCGACGAGCAGGCCCAGCGGTAGCAGGGCGGCTGTCGTCGCCGCGATCAGGCGGGGCGAGCGGGGGCTCGCAAGTGGTCTGTGCGACATGAGGGACGGGGCCTTTCGACTCGAACGGGGTCGAGTACGTCGAACGTCTGGGCAGTGTGGAGCGAATGGGGGTCAGGCCCTGACATCGTTGTCATCAGAGTTCGTGAGCAACAAGATCGGGGCAGTGGACTGCCGCTGATAGTTCCGGGCGCAACACGGCCGTGTCAACGGGTTGACCGGGTCGAAACGGCCACCGCCCGCACCGGGCCCGGCGGCCGACGTGCCGGGCCTCGACGCCGTCCGAGGACGTACGCCGAGGCCCGGGCACGAATCAGCAGTAGAGGTTGGCTCCGGCGGGCACGCCGAGGATGCCGACGAACTGCTGGTACCTGGTGACACGGCTCTGCACCTGGGCGGGGTTTCCGTTGTTGCACTCGATCGAGCCGTTGATGCTGCGGATCGTCTGCCCGAACCCGGCACCGTTGACCATCGCGTTGTGGGCGGTCATGGTGCCCGGCCCGTTCTGGGTCATCCAGTACCAGATACCGGTCTTCCAGGCCACCGCGGCGTCGGTCTGCACCAGCCACGGGTTGGTCAACAGCGGCAGGTTGAGGGCGTTACCGGCGGCGTTGTAGTTGAAGTTCCAACTGAGCTGGATCGGCCCTCGCCCGTAGTAGGCGGCCTGCCCGGCGGGGCAGCCGTACGACTGGCCGGGATCGCAGTAGTGCGGGTAGTTGGCGGTGTTCTGCTCGACGATGTGCACCAACCCGCCGGTCTCGTGGTACACGTTGGCCAGGAAGGCGGCGGCCTCCTGCCGCTGGACGGTGGCACTGCCGGTGCGCGCGAACGCCGGGTAGGCGCTGAGCGCGGCGACGAGTCCGGAGTACGTGTAGAACGAGTTGCGGCCCGGGAACATCTGGTTGAACTGGGCCTCGGTCACCACGAAGCCGCCCGGGTTGGTGGGCGGCGGGGTGGTCGGGGGCTGGCCGCCGCAGGTGTAGGGCTCCCAGTACCAGGTGCTGACGATCGGGTCGTACCCGGGATTGTCGTGCTCGGCGATGTAGTAGAGACCGTTGGTGTACCGCACGATCGCCCCGGCGGCGTACCAGGTTCCGGCCGTCCAGTTCGGGTAGCTGCAGGTCCCCCCGGTGGGTGGCGTGGTGCCTCCGCCGCACGCTCCGAGGTCCTCCCAGACGCCTGTCGTACCCGGCGGGGCCTCGTTCTGGGTCCACCACTTCGCCCGGTAGTTACGGCCGTTGTGGGAGACCTGGGCGTCTCCCCAGTAGACGGCCGAGGCCTGCCACGATGCCGAGCAGGCCGCTGCCGACGCGGCCGTGGCCGGGATGACCGCAACCAGTCCACCGGCGACGATCAGTGCCACCAGCGCGACCAGCGCGCGCAGTCTTGTCATGTGATCACTCCTTCCTGGGACCTCACTGGCCGAAATCCGGGCGGACATCGACCGAGATGACTGTAACATCTTCTGTTCACAACCTTTACTATTCCGGTGATGACCGGGTGAGTGCGGGCCCGGCGACCGACGACCGGTACTTCCAGGCACTTTCCGGAGCACAGCGCCCCTGACCGCGTCGACCCGCGAGACCGGGATGCCGCGAGAACTCGGACCCGATCACGACATGCCTGGCCAACACCCGGACGCGCGCCTGAGTTGTTCCGGTGATTTTCCGGAACTTGTTGACGTGTTGGAATTCTCGCTGTAATACTCCGATCCACTGAGGTCAATGCGATCGGCTTCGCTGTGGTATCGGCTCCAGCTACCCACCCATCCACACCTGTCCGGACTGTGCTGCCCGCATCCAGGGCGTGTCCGGGTCTGCGCGAAGGGGCACCAGATGAGCAGGCTCTTCCCCCGCACGGCGCTGTGGTCCCGGCGGTTGCGCGCGGCGCTCGCCGTCCTCGCCACCGCGGTCGCCATGTGCGGTGTCGTCCTCGCGGCCACCTCGACCCCGTCGAGCGCCGCCACCTGCAACGGCTACGTCGGCCTCACCTTCGACGACGGTCCGACCGGCAGCACCAGCGCGCTGCTGAACGTGCTGCGCGCCAACGGCGTACGGGCCACGATGTTCAACGTCGGGCAGAACGTCCAGAACAACCGGTCGGCCGCGCAGGCCCAGGTGTCCGCCGGCATGTGGGTCGCCAACCACAGCTGGAACCACGCCCACATGACCTCGATGTCCCAGGCGCAGATGCAGTCGGACCTGTCCCAGACCAGCTCGGCGATCCAGTCAGCGACCGGCAGCCGACCGGTTCTGTTCCGGCCGCCCTACGGCGAGACCAACTCCACCCTGCAGTCCGTCGCGTCGTCACTGGGCATGCGTCAGGTGATCTGGGACGTGGACTCCCAGGACTGGAACGGCGCCAGCGTCAGCCAGATCGTGGCCAACGCGAGCCGGCTCCAGGCCGGTCAGGTCATCCTGATGCACGACGGGATCCAGAACACCCGCGACGCGATCCCCCAGATCATGGCCAACCTGACCAGCCGCAACCTGTGCCCCGGCATGATCTCGCCGTCCACCGGCCGCGCCGTCGCGCCGGACGGCACCACGCCGCCGCCCACCACCACCCCGCCGCCCGCCGGCGGCACCTGCACCGCGACCGCCGCGACCACGAACGTCTGGGGCGACCGGTACAACACGTCGGTCACTGTCAGCGGCGCCAACACGTGGACCGTCGTCGTGGCCATCACCTCACCCCAACGGATCTCCACCGTCTGGAACGGCACCGCCACCTGGGACAGCAGCGGCACCGTCATGACGATGCGGTCCAACGGCAGCGGCAACACCTTCGGCTTCACCACGATGACCAACGGCAACAGCAGCGCCCGCCCACAGATCCGCTCCTGCACCTCGGGTTGACATCGCCCAGGTTGAGACGTGCGCGGTGGGTGCGCCCGGCACCCACCGCGCACCTGGCGGCCCGGCGCGCGGACCAGCCGCCACTAGCCTGCACTGATGCGACACACCCTCATCCCCGGGAATGACAGCCTGCACGGCCACTTCTCCCCCGATCTCCCGCCGGTGCTCACCATCGACCCCGGCGACACCGTCACCTACCGCACGCTGGACTGCTGGTGGTCCGCCGGCCCGTACCCCGGCGGGCCGAACCGGGACCGCCCCCGGGTCGCGCAGCACCGGCCCGACCACGGACACGCCCTGATCGGTCCGGTCGCGGTCCGCGGTGCGCGCGCCGGCCAGACCCTCGCGGTACGCATCGACGCGATCACCCCGGCCACCTGGGGAACCACGGTGGCCGGCGGCTGGCCGAGCGTGTTCAACCAGCGCTACGGCGTGCAGGAACAACCTGTGGTGCACGCCTGGACGCTGGACCCGGAGACGATGACCGGCCGCAACCAGCATGGCCACTCGGTCGCGCTGCGGCCCTTCATGGGAGTGCTCGGCATGCCACCCGCCGAGCCGGGACGACACTCGACGATCCCGCCGCGCCCCTACGGCGGCAATCTGGAC
>NZ_JAGPXZ010000003.1:0-32751 GCF_018070305.1 Micromonospora sp. M51
ATGAGGTAGTCGGCGACGTGGTATCCGGTGTCGGCCCCGGGCCATAGGCAGGAACTTGCGCGGAGAAGGGGTTCACTCGCCCAGGCCAGTCCGGCGCCGATGGGCGGCAGATCACCGCGCTCCCGCAGGGCTGGCGTCAGATACTGCCGGAAGAGCACGGTCAGTAGATCCTCGGGGATCGGCCCGGACCATCCGGCACGGCGGCAGTCCACCGCAGCGCTGATCAGCGCTTGGCCCAAGTCCGCCCGTCGGTCTCCCTCGGAGGTCCAGCGCTGCATCAACTGCGGGCCGGCGGCCAGGTACTCGGCAAAGCCCGCGTCCGCCTCGGACGCCGCCACGATCCGATCGTCGTCACTGCGCTGGGCGATCCGCTGCTCCGCCGGGCTCAGATACTGGTCGATGTGAATGCGCCGGTCCTCCGTGATGCCTTCGAGCACCCCGACACCGGTCCAGAACTCCTCCGCAGTCGGGGCGCTACTCGGATCGGCCGGCCTTCGGCTCAGCCGGTCAAGTTCCTCACCCCGAATCGTGGCGAGGACGACGACATCGGACCGACCTGGCGGGCACAGCCGCTCCAACACGCCACGGTCGAGCCCTTGCGGCGTTAAGTAACGCTCAAGGTCGTCGAGCCAGACGACGACGTCCCGCAGTTCCTCCCCAGAGTCGACCAGCTCCCGGAGAGCCCTGCCCGACTCGGGAACCAGAAGCCCATCGTCGCGCCGCAGGCGGTTGATCGCCTCGTAGGCGGTGCGGGTCTTCCCTGCCGCGGCACGTCCATGCACCAATATCACGCCACCGCTGGCCACCAGCCAGTCCAGTTCCTTATCTGCCTCCCGTGCGAGGTAAGGGAGAGCATTCCGGGCGGTGGGGCCGGTGGAACCGATAGCCGCCTTCACTCCAAGCTGCGCAGGGCGCACGTCGCGGACCCGGGGGAGCTCCCCCTTCGACAGGTGGAGTGCAGTCCGCCGTAGGGCCTCGCGCCGAACCTCCTGACGCGGCCGGCCGCGCACCTGCAGGACAAGCTGTCCGAGCAGCAACGACGTGCTGGCGACTCCGGCCAGGCCGCCGAGGATGCTCATCCACTCGTCCGCCTGGCTACGGCCCTGCCGGGTCAGGAAGAAGACGAGTAGAACGAATCCGAGTATCCCGATCCCAGCGAGCGACCAACGCACCTAAACATTCTGGTCGGTGCGGCGGGCCTGAGCAAACGGCCGCCGCCTCTGACCGGTGCCGATGGTGGTCGTCGAGGCGCTGGTCAAGACCAGGCTCAGCGAGGGCACGTCGACAGGAGTAGCGCCAGTGTGGAGCAATTGTACTTTCACGGGTTTCATGGGTATTCGGTAAAGTTGTGAAGCCCTTCGGTGAGTGCTTCCGGGGTTACCCAGTTGCAGATCTGGCAGCGGTAGCGACGTAGCGCGGGATCGGCATCGGGTGGAAGTGCGTCGATGCGATGGACCTCGTGCCAGTCCGGTTCGGTTGGTTCAGGAAGTCTGCGTGCCGCGACGCTGTGGATCGGCTCAGCCGGCTTGGGCGGGACGCGCCCCGGCCCCGTGTTACCTGATGCTGCGGTGAGTAGCCGGCGCCTGGTCTCCGCTAGACGTGCGGCCTCGGACGCGTGGTTCCTAAGCTCGACGAGCACGGTGATGGGTAGTGCGAAGCCCGTGGGCCCGATGGTGAAGTCCGTCAACGCGGCCCAGCGTGTCTCAGTCATGTCGCCCGGGCACGGTGGGTGGTGCGGCGCGCGGAAGCGGTGGTCTGGCCGGTTCCACCAGTCGCCGTCGAAGCTGTGGGGTCGGGTCAGGGGGGTGCCGACTGTGTCGAGTTCAGGGGAGAGCAGCCAGTGGCACTGGGGTTCGCTGCGGGCGATGCCCGGTACGCCGAGGCGAGCGTGCCGTAGCCACACGTCGACCAGGCCCGCCGCGACGTAGTCATGGTGCCGATGGGTCCAGTCCTCGTCGGTGAGTGGTTGCTGCTGTACCTCCACGACGAGGTGTGTTCCGTCGGTCAGGAGGGCTTCGACGTCACTGCGGCGTCGCCCGTCTGCGGTCCAGTACTCGGTGCGTGCTTCGGTCACGCCGGGCTGGTTCTTCGCCCAGCGCTTGATGGTCTGTTTGGCGTTGGCATGCCATAGCGTCTTGGGACGGTGGCCGCCGTGTGATGCCTGGCCGCTCGGGTGCGCGAAGTGCGTCCGGACCTTGCCGTACTTCCTGCCGCCCCGGCACAGCAGCGGCACACGCGTACCGGCTGGGGCGTCCACACCGTCGTAGCAGTGCCAGCAGACCAAGGTCTCATCGCCGGCGTATCCCTTGGCCTTCCACACATACTTGGGCTCGTCATCGACGTGGACGCTGCTGCCTGCGCGCAGGTCCAAGCCGACGACCGACAGGTCGTTCACGGAATCTCTCCTCATGCGGTGGCCACCCACACGACGAAGCCGTATGGGCTGCTGCGGTGACGCGGTTACGCGACATGCCGGATGAGCGCCCGCCATCGCAAGAAGAAGAATTCACAATGTGATCAGGTAGGAGCCCATTGGCTCTCAGATCGCCCGCTCAGGCACCCAGGCCGTCAGCGCAGGTCGACCGTCACTCACCTCAAGAAGAGTCGATTTTCAATAGTCGACGGGCTGGGCCTAGTATCGCCGGAACCGTCAGCGGTCCACAAGACTCACATCGTCGCCGGTCCAAGGAGTTTCACACGCGGCCGAGGTCAGGCCGCCGAGACGCCTGCTGAGGGCGTGCGGCGCGCAGGTGTGCGTCACGTAGGCCGCAAGAAGCCGCATCTCGTTCGGATGGCGGCAGTGAATGCCTGCGGGTCTGGACGGGCTGCGGTCCGTTGATCGGGAAGTTCGCTCAGGCCGAGCCGTCGAGATCAACTACGCCCTCCCACGATCTACCATGGACTTCGGATCGTCTAGTCAGACGTCCCTCAGCGAGGCTGGTAAGCAGGAAGACTTCTTCATGGCTGCGCTTGGCTGCCATAGCCCCACCCCGACCACTCCGAACATCTGAAGCGGATGAGCGGAACAGCAGGCAACGGGATAGATGTCTAACCCCGCCTCGGATATTCTCTGCACCATGCCTGAGGCTGAATTGATCCCGACTGGTCGTTTCGAGTGGGAAAAGATCATCCGGAGAGTGGTGTTTCCATCCAATCATCGTTCGATCAAGCTCGTGGCGATGATGCTCGCCTCGTTCGCAGACTCTCGTACCGGCGAGAATGCGCGCCCTGGCGAAGCCCGACTCGCTGCGATGTGCCAGCTGGGGCAGAGCACGGTCCGAGCCTCGCTGAAGTGGCTGCGTGAGGAGGGCTTGATCCATCGGGTCAGTCGCGGGTCCAACCTCGGACAATCCAACCTGGTCGACGTCTACCAACTCTGCGCGCCGTCGGACTGGGAGTCTCGCTTCCCGCTTTTGCCCAGCCACGGAAAAGACTCGTGCGGCCTGATCGTACGCCCACGCCGAGCGAACCCTAACCGCGTTGCCGCTACCACCGCCAGCCAGTAGCGGTGGGAGCGCCAACGGCTGGCTGGAGCACCGCCAGCGCTTGGCAACTACCCTCTTGGTCTATCCACCAAGTACTTCCCCCTCCTCCTCCTCCTCCTTGTCCTCCTCCCAGCTCGCGCCCGCGCGCGCGGCCAGCCTTCCCGGCGTCTATTCCTGGTTGAAAGCCCAGGGATTTGGGTCTATCGCAGCGTCAAGCCGATCCGCATGTCAGTGTGCTGCACGATCCGCAGCGGCCGCTCGACTGTGGGCTCGGTGCGTGGGTTGGTCGAGCAGCAGCACGTCGGCCTTCGCCGGGCAGCAGGGGGGCCTGTGCCCGACGGACGGCGCGCTGAGCGGCTTGCCGAAGTCACCTGCAACGTCGACAGCGGGCTGCGCGCTGGGTCGTCCCTCGTGCTCTCCTGCGGCTGCTTCCGAAGCTGCCCCGGCGAGCCACCACTGACCCCAGGAAGCCACCCGCCGTCCAGGTCGAGACGTCGCTGACCGTGTCCACCGGCCCGTTCTCAGCCGGGCAACTAGTCCGGGTCGTGCCACTGTCGGGCAACCTGACCGCCGCCGAACAGCAGGAGGGGCTCGCCTCTTCAACTTGCGGTGCTCGGCTCACCGCCCACCGCGCTGCGGCAACCGGTCTGGCGAAATACGGATTGATTCGATCCCATATGTCGTCAGAGATCCATCGACGAACCGACACGGTTTGTCGACCAGCCATTGATCTAGGAGACGCTGCCTAGCGGTGCCGCCGCTGACGACGACGCGGGGGATGGTTGTTCGCGCGTGCCGCCGCGACCAGGGTGACGATGGCGCCGGCGACGGAAAGCAGGTCACCGACGACGGTGGCCGCGGTGGTCCAGAACTGCATGGTTGTGGGGTCCTTCGGGCTCGGGGAACCGGTACGGGATCCAGATTCGCCCTGCCGCCGCAGCGCCGGTCGTACGCTGTTGTATCGTCTCTGGCCGCACGGCTCCTGCCAGGGTCGCAACGAGTTTCCTGCGTACACGGGCCGTACTCTGAGCGGACAGCAGAAGCGGCGGGGGAGGCGGCGACATCAGCGGGCGAGGAAAGCCGATCAACCGGTCACGATGGCCCCCGCCCGGCCCGTGGCGTGACTGGCTCGAGCATTGCGCACGGACTCATCAGGCGAACGCTCTCCCCAGCCTGCAGACCCTCATCGATCGAATGCCCCTCAAGTCGCGCAGCCGGGTCGGTGAGATCCTTCGAGGTCTCGCCTGGCCGGCGGACGACGCTCAGGCTGAAAGCCTCATGCGCGCCCTTGACCCGGCGGCAACGGACCTCGACCGGGGAAAGCGCCTCTACAAGAAGGCGCGGATTGAACGCGATGCTGCGAAGGCTCGACACGAACGACCGGACTGGCGGCGCCGATCGGGCTACGTCGAGCAGCTTGCCGACCTCGCGCCGTTGGAGCTTCTCGACAGGGCTAGTGAACTCGACGAATTGGCCGAATGGTGCGCCAGCGACGAGGCGTATGTGTGGTGGCAGGCACCGGCCCGGTCGGGTAAATCGGCGCTAATGTCCTGGTTCGCTTTGTATCCGCCGCCAGACGTGTGGGTGGTGTCGTTTTTCATCACGGCGCGGCTGGCGAGCCAGGCGGACAGCGCGGCCTTCACTGACGGCCTGCTCGACCAGCTTGCGGCCGTCATTGGCGAGCAACTGCCGCCGGTGACCTCGGCCGCCGAACGCGACAGGTTACGCCGACGGCTCCTCGCCGAGGCCGTAGCCAAGGCCACCGCCGCCGGGCACAAGCTCGTGCTCCTTGTCGACGGCCTGGACGAGGACACCGGGTCTCTGCCCGGATCGAGCCAGGCCAGTATCGCCGCCCTGCTACCTAAGCGGCCCAATGGCCTCAAGGTCATCGTCTCGGGCCGCCCGGATCCGCCTCTCCCTGGCGACCTCGACCCGGACCATCCCCTCCGAACTGCCCGGAGACGGTCGATGACCGCCTCGCCGCACGCTCGGCGGGTCACTGAGCTCGCCGACCAAGAACTCGATGAGATCTTGGCCGTCGACACCGACCGGCACGACGGACTCGGCTTCCAGGTACTCGGCCTTGTCGCGGCCAGCGGCGGCGGGCTTAGCCATGCTGATCTGCAAGTGCTGACCGGGCGGCCGGCGTACCAGATCGATCGGCTGCTGAAGGGCGTGTTCGGCCGGACCGTCGCCGGCCGAACCGACGGGCGCGCCGATGGCCGGGTTTTCCTCTTCACGCATGAGACTCTCCGTGTCCAGGCCCTTCAACGTCTTGGGCCACATACGCTCGCGGGCTTCCGGGAACGCCTGCATACCTGGGCGGACACCTACCGGCAGCGGCACTGGCCCAGCGACACTCCGAGCTACATGATTCGTGGCTACTTCCGCATGCTCATCGACAGCGGCGATCAACGCCGGATGATCAACCTAGCGGCTGACCCCGCGCGTCACGCCCGCATGCTCGACATCAGTGGCGGTGACGTCAGCGCCCTCGCCGAGATCCGCCAAACCCAAGATGTCCTGCTCACCGCCGCGGTACCGGACCTCTACGCTCTGGCCCTACTCTCGATCCACCGCGACCGGTTGGAGACCCGGAACGGGTACCTTCCTGTCGGTCTGCCCGCCGTCTGGGCCGCCCTAGGCCAGCCGACCCGCGCTGAAGCCATCGCCCGGGGTATCCCAGAGGCGGAGGACCGGGCGAAAGGCCTGGCCGAGGTGGCCGTTGCCCTGGACGGGACTGACCCGGGTCGTGCCGCTGACGTTCTTGCCAACGCCGAACAGTTCGCCCTGGAGCTCATCGATTTGGACGAGCGGATCGCGGCATTGGCGGCCGTGGCGCAGAGCGCGGCGAAGCTGGGCGACCGGGAACGGGCTTCTCGGCTTATAGCCGCTGCCGGGGACTTCGTGAGTTCGGTTGAGGATGGGCAAGCGCTGACTACTTTCGCGGAGGCCGCAGCCCGCCTCGGAGAGTACGACCACGTTAAGCACGCAGCCAGCCGCATCACTTTCCCGGCGTCGGGGGCCGACGCGGTGACCGACCTCGTTGTAGTTCTGGCGGAAGAAGGTGATTTTGCGGGGGCGGCGAAGATCAGCACTGAGCTGGATCCCGTCGGTCTCCATGGGAGGGCAGCGCAAAATCTTGTCCGGGCGGCTGTCCTCAGCGGGGACCAGCAGCGGGTGGAACAACTCATCTCGGATGTCGAGCGGTCGGGCCGGGAGACTCCTCACCTGCACGATCAGGTGTTAATGCTGTCCCGAGCGGCGATCATGGCAATGGCTGCGGGGGATCACCATCGCGCCCAAGGGCTCGTTGACGAGGCCAAACAGCTCGCCGAGGTGTTGCCCGAGGATGACGGCTTACGCGTGACCTCATTGTTCGAGCTCACCGAGGCGGCCAGGGAAGTAGGCGACCCTAAGTGCGCGGAGTGGGCCGCCGGGAACATCACCGACTATGGGGTTCGAGGCGCTGCGGCCGATCTCGCCGTCATCGCATGGGCCGAGGCCGGCGAGTACGAACGCGCCAAACAGGTTGCCTCCGCTATCACCGATCAGGAATGGCACGACACTGCATTCAGCAGCATCGCCCGGGCCATGATCGCGGCCGGCGACAACGACGCAGCCGAGCAGGTCTCTCGCCGTGTTGCATACCCGCCGGCTCGCGCTGAAATCCTGGTCGAGATCGCCCGCGCACTAATGGCGGGAGGGACGCACAGCAGCGCGAAGCGTCTAATCGCAGAGGCCGAATGCGTAGCCCGCGACACAGTGGACCCGCTGAGGCTTGCGGAGGCGCAAGCCGCGATCGCGCGAGAGCTAGAACGGTCCGGCGCACATGAACGTGCCGAACGGCTCGCGCGGACCATTGCCGAGCCGCCGATTCGTATCATGGCCCTCGCCTCCATCGCACAGTTGGGGGCAGGCATCCCAGCAGCAGCCTCTCGCATCGCCGCTGAGGCCGAGAGCCTCCTTCCCAAGATCGCCGACGAGACGTACAGATATGCGTGGGATGACGCACCAGCAGCTGTTGCACGGGCGCTCGCAGCAGTCGGGGAACACGCTCGAGCTGAACAGGTGGCAAGCAGGATCGACCTGCTTGGAGACCGGGTGGCAGTCATGGTGGACCTGGCGGTCGCCGGGCGAGCGACTCTTCTAGCCGATGCCGAAGTCCTCGCCCGCGAGATTTCCTGGGCCCACCAGAAGGTGTCGGCGCTCGCCGACATCGCGTGGGCAGCGTCCATGATGAAAGACACCGCGCTGGCCGATCGTCTGCAGGCTGACGCTGGGCGGGCAGCAAGAGCGATCATCCACCCGGGCTTAAGGGAAAAGGCGATGGTCCGGGCGGGGATCGAGCTGGGCGCAGACGACGTCGCCGATCCGAATGTAAAAGCCCAGATCCTCATCGACCGGGTAAACGATCTGATGCAGACGGGCAGGATCGCCGAAGCGGAACGGACGGCGAGAAGCATCGACCAAGTGGATGAGCGGCTCGACGCTCTGACCGTGATTGCCGTAGGGCTGGGAGTGCCGGACGGCGCACGGCTCATTGGCGAGGTGTTTGCCGCCGGTCCCTGGTTGCTTCCGCTGAAGGCGTTGCCTCAGGATATCCTTCTGCGGATTGCCGACCAGGTGTTTCCGGAGTCCTAGCGGCGGATCAGGTCGGAAGGGGGCCGTCCAGCAGACCCTGTAGTCCTTATCGCGGATCGAATCGAGGCGGAGCCGAGCCCGCTAACTGGCGGGTCGGGTTGTCGGAATTTCCGGAGGCGCGAAGACGCAG
Organism: Micromonospora sp. M51; assembly: GCF_018070305.1. Taxonomy (NCBI): domain Bacteria; kingdom Bacillati; phylum Actinomycetota; class Actinomycetes; order Micromonosporales; family Micromonosporaceae; genus Micromonospora; species Micromonospora sp. M51. The sequence goes on from NZ_JAGPXZ010000003.1 coordinate 8,260, forward strand.
TCTCCATACAGGAATCCCGGCGCTCGCCGCAGCCCAGAGCACACCGGCGCTGCTGCAGCGATGCTGGTCGGATCATTGATCCAGGTCGGTAGTGTGCTGTCGGTGGAGCCGAAACGTAAGTCATGGATGCTCTGGCTGCTGACCATCTTGGCCGCATGCCTGGTCACCGTACTTTCGGTAATCGCCGTTCGCCTCTCTGTGACGTACGAGCCACCGCGCGGTACGGAGCCGCCGAAGATAACCGACTGGATGCAGGGGTGGGGGAGCTTGGCCGGTGTGCTGGCTGGCGCTGGGGCGGCGGTGGCGGCGAGCTGGTTGCTGGTGCACGAGCGGCAGCAAAGCAGGGAGGCTCGCGTCGAGGCTGAGCAGGTCGGAGCCCGCGCGGTCCAATACTCATCGTTGTTCGGGACGATGTGGCGCAGTCCGAGTGGAGGCGCGCGCCTCTCGATTAACTTCAAGGTGACCAATTACGGTCCACAGCCAGCGCGCCGTGTCGTGGCGGTGGCTCGGTGCCCGCGCGCGCCTCACATCTGGGTGATCTTCGTGGCAGAGATCCTTGAACCGCACGATAGCTGCGGGGGGTCAGGGATGTTCGAACTGCCCGACGCACTGCTTCCGCCGACACCGCTGACCAGCATGGGGATCGATAACTTCCTGACGGACATCTCCCTTACGTTGCGCTTCTTCGATTTCAACGGCCGAGAATGGCAGCGGACAGACCACGGCGATCCAGTACGAGCGCGAGAGCCTGTCCCACCAGGGGAGCCGGCAGCGGAGTACGAGGACCAACCTTGAACCGCGCCGCCAAGCCGCCGACGTTCGTTTCACCACCGCTGCCCCGCTAGAAGTGGGTCCGCAGTTCGGTGAACGGGGGCAGGACCCGCCTCCAGGGCCGCGTTCGACTCGCCCATGCGCTGCCTGATCTGTATGTACCTTGGCACAAGTTCTCCTCGCCCGGCGGGACCGCCTCTCGGCCCTCGCACCCGAAGGTCGAACGGCTTGCCCAGTGATCGGTATGACCAAGGAGCTATCCCTCGCCGATTCAGCGGATCCGTCGACTAGCGGTTCCGGCCGGCCTGGATCGTAAGGAAGACAAAACAGGAACTTTGCCGGCGAAGCTCGGTACCTTCGCGTGATGCCAGCTCCCAGGCCACGGCGCAGGCGACGCCAAGCCGGATCCACGGCTCAGGCGGGCGGGGACGCGTCCAGGACGATGCACGTCCACGCCGCCGGCGACGTGTATGTCGACAGCAGCATCAGCAACAGCAGCAGTACCGTCAGCTACGCCCCGGATCGGGCGAGTGTGGCTGACGACCTGATGCCGGCCGTGCTGACGGCGCTCCCGCTGCTGCTGGTGCTGCTCCTGCTGTCGTTGACCGGTCAGCACGTCCTCCTCCGTTCGATCGTGCAGGAGGGGAACCCGCTCGGCCTGACGGCGCTGCTGCTGCCGCTGTTCCTGCCGACCATCGCGGCGTCGCTCGTCTACCTCGCCCGGCAACGCGGCTGGCTGGGCTGGAGCCTCCGTGCCACCAACTGGGCGGCGGCCGGCCTCGCCGCCGGCTTCGCGATCTTCGTTCCGTTGAACTACCTGCTGTTACAGCTCATCGTCTTCCTGGTGAGCCTCGGGTGGATCTTTACCCGGCGCCGGCTGGCGCGGCAACGCCCGGGGATCGCGATCGTCGCGATCATCCTGCTCGCGGCTCTGGTCATTGAAGAAGGACTAGCCGAGTCAGGATGGCCCCGCTACAGCTTGTCCCGGATCGCCGTCGGACGTGTAATGGACGGTCTGACACGGATGAACCTCGAAGACGCCGACGCGAAGACGAAACGCTCCGTGCTCGTGGTGAGCGTTAACGACGGCTACGCGATCGTCGCCTCGACCGGCTATCCACCCAGGATAGAGAGCATGGCCCCGAGCGAGCTGGCAAGCGGCCGGATCTGCCAGCTCAGGCCCCGAGGGATGCAACTCAGTCCCTTCCAGTGGATCGGCAGGGCGGTCTCGGCGAACCGTCGGACGCCCCCGGCCGCCGAGTACTGCGTCGACCCCTAGTACTCCAGCCGTAGATGCCAAATCTTAATTTTTGCAGGCCCCCGCCATGATCGACATCATAGTTGAGCCTGCCGCGTAGCTGCGAATGTCGATGTTATTCGGTGGGTAGGTTGTGTGGTGGCACGATCTGTCTGTTGTGGTGAGCCGCAAGGCTGACAGGCTCCCGCGCTGGTGTTGGTCGATGAGATTGTGGGCTGGCGGGCGGGTCTGGATCAGGTGCGCCGGTACGACGCCTGGTACCGCCAGTACATAACACTCGTTCTGTGCGCCCACGCCTACCTCGCCGTGTCACGGCCACCCAGGCCAAAATGGGGCGCCGAATCCGAGGACAGCCTCATTCCGCTCACCCTCGGCGAGCTCCGCCGTCTCTTGGCACACCTGATCGCCACCGTTCGCCCCTTCGGCCACCACGCTGGAGGCACCAGACTTCCTGGATTTCGTAGCACGGCGCGGTACTCAACCCTGCCCCAGACAGGCACGACGGTCGACGCCACCAACCCTGCCCTTCAGAAGGAGCGGGGCCCTACCCGCATCCCGGCCCTCCCTCGGAGACCGCAAACGGGTCTCCTCGCCCGGGCACCACAAGGGCTGCCCGAGAACCCCGGCCAGGTTCAAGGCCGAGCCGCTACGCGGTCGCCTTCGGCGAGCCTCGACCCGACCGAGAACCCCGGGCAGGAGAACGCCTGCCCGACCGAGGAGACTCTGCCCACCGCACGGTCCGCTCGACAACCGCCATTGTGACTCGTCCAGTAGGGCTCTCCACCTTGGCCTAGCTCGGGGAAGCTGATGGTCTACAACTGCCTGACGAGGAGATGCGCTAGGAGTCTTCAGGCTCAGCGGCAGATTCGACTACTTCGGCCCTACTCCACCTCTGGACGAAGGCGCGCCCTGTATCGGTAAGCGCGTACTGCACAGCTTGCGGAACACCCATAATCTCCATCTGCACCCTTCCTTGAGGAGGAAGGCGCGTGAGCAGCCCGTCGCGGAGTAGGTACATCAGGAGGATTTCGAAGGTGCCCGGGAACTCAACGTATGCATGAAGCTGACCCGACGTGGCGAAGAGTTCGAGCACACGCCGTTCGACCTCTCCGTAACGGTTGTTCAAGACGGCGAGATTGGCCTTGTACTGGTGCAGAGACTTCCTGTCGATCTGTCCAGCGGTCTTACGTGCATGGCAATTCGCGCATAACACGATCATGTTCGCGAACTCGTGGCGTTGGACTTTCGCCCAGTCCTCGATGTGCTCTAGCTGAAGCGGTGTGGGCTGCCTGCACGTAGGAATCGCGCATCGATGCCCTGCCTCAACCAGAAGATCCCTGCGCAACTGCGCCGGGACGGCAGGCCGCCCTTCCGCCATCAGCTACTCCGATCATCGGGACTCTGTCACAAGACACGGCTCGGGTCGATGTCTCCGGCCGCATCGTAGGGGTTCTCTCCGACACGCTCCTTCCCGGGCGGCTGTACAGCCAGCTGTACAGCCAGACCAACGGCTGACACCCATGCCCTCCGACCAGCCGTCTGCGATCTAGTTCTAATTCAAGGGCAGGTCCAGGCCGCAGGCACCCGACGCTTGACAACCGCCATTGAGGCTCGTCCGGTAGGGCGCTCCACCTTATCCCCGTCCGGGGCAGCTGGACGGTCGGGCGACGGCCGACGAGGAGATCCCTCGAAGCAGCGCCCACGTTTCACGCCCCAAGGCGCCTAGCACCGGGCCCGAAGGGCGCCCTTCGACAGCCAGTGGACGCGCCGGTATCGTCGCGGCAGGCCGCACCCGGCTGCCACCGGTACTCGTCCCGGTGGCGGTCTTTACCACCGCGGCACTGGCCATCCTGGGGCTCTACGTCAGCCGGGCGGGTGTCGTCCTGTGTCGGGCTGACCGGCGTCCAGCAGACCACTCTCGCGCAGCCGTGCGACGGCAGCCTCCTGCTGCTCGACCGCTACATCGGATTCAACTTCCACAGCATCATCAGTTGGGGCGCCATCGCAGCCGTGCTCGCAGCCCTGGTCGGCCGCCGATAAGGCGCACCCCACTTCGGGCATCGCTCCGTGGCGATCCACCGACACGAACCCTTGCCTGCGGTAGGCGAGTCGCGACGGGCAAGCGCACGCTGTTTCTGGTGACGGCACGTCCCCGATGGTGGGGGCGCGGGGCGCGGTGGGACCCAGCGCTTTCCTGTCCGCCGCCCCCGATTTACCCCCCGAAAACCCCCGTCTACCGTTGACAATAAGTGACAAGAAGCGACCAGTGTTCGATCGTGTATGTGCAGTTCAACGCCCATACTTGGCAATCAACGGCAAGCTCGATTAAGTTACGGATGGTAACAAGGGGTTTTGACAAGCAATGACAAGCCTTGAACGAGGCTCGACATGAGGTTCTCGTGGGTTCAAATCGCCTCGGTCCGCCGAGCTGTCCGGTCAGACGCCTGCGAGGGTGAGTAGCCGATCCATTTCGGATACCGGCAGTGCCGGTGCCGCGGCCGCTGCGTGCGCTACCTGATCGTTCGGATCCGCGAGTAGGGCGCGACGCACGTGGACCGGTAGGTTCGGATGCCCGGCGACTGCGTGGCGAACCACGCTCTCGGTGTCGGTGGCCAGACGTTCGGTCAGCTCGACGGGCAAGTCCAGATCTCGGGGTGCCAGGCATCGCATCCGTGGATCCGGATCGGTGGCCAGCCGGCGCAGCGTCTGTGGCGGGAAAGTGAACTCGTCGGCCGGCCGCCAGTTCGTCTTCTTGTCCGGCCCGAACTCACGGTCGATGCGTTCGGCTGTGGCTGGATCAACCAGGTGTAAGGCGTGTGTGGCCATGGTCGTACGTACGCCATTGTCGTCGTCGTTGAGTAACCGGATGACGGCTTCGGCCGGCAGCGCCCGGCTGCGTGCCGCGGAGCGACGGAAGCAGATGTACGGCGAGGACAGGTACGGCAGCGGGTTGGCGGTGACCCAGTCGAGGCGCAGGTTCCGCAGCTCGCTGACGGCCATGTGGTCTTCGACCTGTTGCAGCAGTGCGTCGTCGTCGAGTTCGTCGTTGAGTAGGTCGGTCAGTGGGCGCTCGCCCTGCTGGATGTCTTCATAGATGCGGTGGCGCGTCGGCTCGGGCGTGTCCCGGCGACCGAAGACTCCCACGCGCACGTTCGCGCTCGGATCTCCGGCAAGTAGATCCCGCACCGCTGGGGTGAGCCGCGGGTGTTCGGCGACCTGCCGGCGAACCTGGTAGTCGGGGTCATCGGCCAGCCGTGCGGCCAGTTCCGGGGTCAGGAGCGCGTGGCGTACGGCTCCGGCGCGGGTAACCGGGTCGGCGAGCAGTCCCGTCACGAGGTCGGAGGGCGGCACTGGATGCGGCCGTCGCGCGTAGTAGGTCGAGCATGCAGCTGTGCGAACCTCGTTGACGGGGTCGGTGAGGAGAACCCGCCGGACCGCCTCGGGTGCCTGCGTCCACCACCGTGCGAGCGTGGCCCGTACCTTCGGGTCAGGGTCCCTGGCGAGGCGGGCGAGCAGATCGGTCGGTACGTCGTCGTGTTCGGCGAGGTACTCCCGCACCCGTGTGTCCGGATCATCAATGAGTCGCTCGTACAGCTCGCGGGGTGCGTCATGGGCGCGAGCGGCCAGGGCAGCCCGGACGGCGGGATCTGCGTGGGCGGCCAATCGCATCCGGACGGCGTTCGGCAATTGAGGATTGAGTGCGAGCGAGTGCAGCAGCCAGTGATGACCCGAGGCAAGGATCTCCTCGATCAGGTCCAGGGTCAGGTCGGGCCGTGTGGCGACGTGACCGAAGCCGCGTCGGTAGCGCACCAACCGGCGGACCAAGCCGGCCGGCAGCGCCGGGTTCTCGGCAAGGCCGTCCAGCACCTTCGACAGATGGACCGGCGTCGGCGCGTCATCAACCACCAGCCGCCCCTCCCCGAATCCGTTGCGCTCCAGGAGTCTCGCATGTTCATCGCAGGCGGTACCGCCCCGGTTTGATTGGCCAGCGCGGAAGGTGGGTAGACGCGGCCGTACTCCATCGACTCGCCTGATCAGTCCGCTATCCAGTGCCACAGCGGCTCTCCACCGTCCGCGGACAGCGTGATAAATGCGGCCAGCCGGTAGGAGAATGGGTGTGCCACAAAACCGCGTAGTTTCTCCAAGTCATGTTCGCGACCGCGCGCACCCTCCTTTTTGACCTCGACCACAAGCAGGTTGTGTTCAGTCGATGAGCCCGAACGGCGGTGAAGGATCAGGTCGGGATAGACGTCATTCTCGTCATGCCCATCGAGTCCGCGGAGCCGCTTCTTCAACCACTCGACATCCCCGGGATGCCATCTGTCGTACTCGACGTCCACCGACCACCCCGCCGAGTTCGCATCGCACGCCCATGCCTCGACGCGGGTGGCCAGGCGCCGGGCGATGTGGAAGACGACCGACCGCTCGTGGGCCCGCTCCTGAAATAGCTGACGTTCACCCTCGTAGGCGTCCTCAACAGCAGATTGCAGCCAGGAACGCACGAGGGCCTCATCGGGTTGCATCCAACGCTCCCAGCTTGTCCTAGATGCGCGCATAGAGGCGATGTCGTAAGGGGTTAACAGGATCTCGGGCCGGAGTGTACTGACGGAGGCTCAGTTCCGGCTGCACACAGCCGCCCCCGGCCTGCCGTCGGCGTTCGTCCGGTGGGAGGGTGGCGGGACGCCGGGATTCGCCGAGTGCCAGGATGCGGCGTTCGCCCAGGGGGCGGCCGATGTCGAGGAACGGCGGCAGTCGAGCGTTGTGTCGCTGCTCGCGCACCGGATCCGTGCGACCCCAGACTGCCGTTGTTCAGGTCAGCTGGCGGTCGATCTCGTGGTCGCGGCCGCTGCGCAGGGTGGCGGTGTACCGGTGGACCTCATTGATGACGAAGAACTCCCACTGGCGGCACTTCGGGCACAGGTCGGCGCCAGCGGTCGGCCACAGTTCGATCGCCGCTGCGTTGGAGGGGCCGTTGACGTAGACGCGGTGCGGGGTGACCGGGCCGGAGACCAGGCGATCGAACGGCTCCCAGTCGGGGTGGCTGCCGCGCAGCCGCCGGCCGATCAGGCGAAAGCCGTCGCCGGTGTACTCGCAGCGGTCGACCAGGTCGTACTGACGTTGGGCGAGCCAGCTGGCGGACTCGAGGGTGAGCTGAATGACCGGCTCGATCTGGGCGATCTCATCCTCCAGCTCATGCGCGGGCTGGACGCCGAAGGAGTGCCCGGAGTCGTTGCGGAATTTGAGGGCCTGGGTTAGCAGGGTGTGGGTGCCGTTCTCGTCGAGGATGTTGTCGAGTTCGGGGAGCTCGGGTACCGGGCCGGGCGTGCGCAAGTCCTTGATCATCCAGTTCCAGGTGCCCCAGGTGGCGCTGCGCTCGAATTTGCGGCGAAGTTCGGCCGACATCCGGTTGTCGTTGCGGCTGACCAGCACGGCAAGAGCAAGATTCCCGATCGTGCGGGCGACCGACTCGCCCAATTTGAGCAGGGCTTCCTTGCGCTGGGCGGGTGAGGCGGCGATCCGATAGTGGCGGGCCAGGGCGGCGATGGGGAATGGGTACGCATACTCGGCGCGCCAAAACGGGTCCTCCAGCGGTTGCAGCAGCTCCGTGGTGAGGGCTGCCTCGGCGAGCGAGACGCTGACAGCGCGTCGAGTGTTGGCCAGGTCTGCGCGGGTCCCCTCGAATACGTTGGGCAGGATGCCGGCCGTGATTCGAGCGAGGTCAGCGCGGGACCGGCGGAGGTCCTCAAGGTGGTCGCTGAACGTCTCGTCGTTGAGGATCTCGGCTGGCACCGGCAGATCGGTGAGCGGGTGAAGGCGGTCGTTGTACCCGGCGTTGTGCGGGGCGTTGAGGAACTCGCACAGCGCGCGGCCGGTGCGGCGAAGCGGCCGGAGTACGGACATACGGGTGAAGGCCTCGCCGAACCCGGGCGGCAGCAGGTGCCAGTCGCCGGGGCCGCCGACGACGTCACCGGCGGCGCACGAGCTCAGCGGCGGAGAGGTCGGGCCGGTCGAGATCCTTGGCGGTGAGTAGCGGCCCGTCGACGCTGGGCGGATGGATGGGCTGCATGACCTGGGCGACCGAGGAGAGCGGCGCGAAACCGTCGCCGAGCGCGATGGAGAAGAAGGCGAACGGGCGGATCTCATAGCCGACGCGGGTGACGTCACCGGCGACCCGTTCGTAGCGGAAATCGGCAACTGGCACGACTTTGGCGATGTCGGGAGCGCTGGCGTCGGTCGCGGTGGCCGACCGTCGGATCTCGGTGATCTCGGAGATCTGCTCGGTCGTTAGATATCTGCTCTTGTCGGCGATCGAGCGGCGCATCGCCGCGAAGTGCCGGCGGCAGTCCATCAGGATGACGTTGCCGGCGCGGCTGGGCTCCTTGCGATTGGTCAAAACCCAGATGTACGTCGGGATGCGTGTGTTGTAGAGGAGCCGCTCGGGCAGGGCCACCACGGTTTCGAGAAGGTCGTTCTCGAGGATCCAACGGCGGATCTCCGACTCGCCGCTGCCTGGCGCCCCCTTGAACAGGGGGCTGCTGTTGAAGTGGACGGCGAGGCGGCTGCCGCCGTCTTCCGGCGGGCGCATCTTGGCCAGCATGTGTTGGAGGAAGAGCAGCGAGGAGTCGTTGATGCGCGGCAGGCCGGCGCCGAAGCGACCGGCGTCGCCCAGCGCGGCCTCTTTCTTGACCTCCCCCTGGACTTTCTTCCACTCCATGCCGAAGGGCGGGGCGGCGACCATGTAGTCGAAGGTGGCGTGCGGGTGGGCGTCGTTGCTGAGGGTGTCGCCCTGGGCGATGCCGCTGGGGTCGAGCCCGTGCATCAGCAGGGTGGCGGAGGTTAGCGCGGATGACGTGTGGTTGAGATCTTGGCCGAACAACTCCACCGGGCTCAGCTGGCCGGCGGCGGCCCAGAGCGCCATGAGGGAGCCGCCCGCTCCGCAGACCGGGTCGTAGACGCGGATCGGGGCGGTGCGGCGGGCCAGGCGGGTGGCGTCGGGCGCGACGATCAGCGTGGCGAGTAGGGCGGTCACATCCGGCGGGGTGAAGTGCTCTCCGGCGAAGCCTGCCGTGGTCTCGGCGGAACGGCGGACCAGCGCGTCGAAGACCGAGCCCATCTCGGCATCGGAAACGGCCTGCTCGCTGAGGTTGAGCGCGGCGAACCGAGCGATCACCAGGGTCAGGAGACCGGCCTCGGCGAGTTGCGAGGCGATGGCGTGCAAGTCGAGCTGGGCCAGCAGGTCGGCTAGCTCCGCCGGGGCGTGGTCGTGCATGGCGCGGAGGGCTTCAAGTGGGTCGGTGCCGGCGTGTACCTGGAAGACGAGGCTCTGGCTGCCGAGCAGGTTGCGGCACTCGAGGCGGCGGAGCACGGTGAAGGGGAGGAGAACCGAACCATACTCACTCGCGCGGAAGGGGCCTCGCAGAAGGTCGGCCGTGGACCAGATGAGGCTGGCCAGATCCTGCGAGCTGTCTCTCACTGCCGCACTCCATGGTGGCTCGTGTCAGCGTGGATCGCTGGACTTGTCCGACAGTCTTACCACCGCGGTCCGTCCGACACCGCCCGTGGCGGAGTCCCAGGCGGGCTTCTATTGGGGATCGCAGCGAAGAGCCGAGCAGCCGACGGCCTCTACCCACGAACGCGGCCAAGCTTGCCGTGAACCGGCGACCGCTTCGGTTGTCCTTGCGGTCGACCTTCGCTATTCCCCGAGGGTCGCATCGGGGCTTCGGCCCGTTCAGTTTTGTCAGACGGCGGTGGGACGATCGAACCGTGACGTTGATCGATGAGGTTCGGAACCCGTCGTCCTCGTTGTCGACGTTCCTGCGTCACCGGCTGCCCGGACGAGAGCGCATCGTTGACCGCTGGGCGCGGGAGCTGGCGTCGGCCGCACCGGTGCCGGCCCCCGCGACTCTCGATCCATCTGACCGCCCGCGACTGGGGGCGGCCTTCGAGATGGGGGTCGGCTTCGACCTGGCAGACGAGGCTCCGTATCCGGAGCTGCTGCCGATGCTGCCACCGGGGGAAGCGACGCGGGTCTTGACCGCAGCCGGACTTCATAAGGGTCGGCGTTCCACCGTCAGCCAGCGAAGAGTTCAGCAACTGGGGGAGACGTGCCCACTGGGATCCCCGTGAGGCGGGCGGGCAGCTGCATCGGGACGCGTGGAACCTGTCCGAGTTCGCCGGCTTGCTCCGCAGGACGCGCCAGCCCGACCGGCAGCAGTGGCAGGGCCTGTACCGCATCATGCAGGAGAAGGTATGGCCGAACGCCTTTCCCGCCAGCGTGGCCGAAGCGATGGCAGCTCTCTGGCACGCCTACCTGGACTATGGCCGTCAGGAGTTGGTGCGACTCGGGACCCCACGTACGACCCAGCCCGTGTTCGACGATGCCTTCGCGGTCGGAGACCTCGTCCTCGGTGGCTGCCTGGTCGACATCAAGGTGTATGCCGATCCCGCACCGGGACTGCAGGAATTCATGGATCAGCTACTGGGTTACGTCCTGTCGGACTCAGCTGACTCCTTTGCGATCCGGTCGGTAGGGTTGTACCTCGGCTGGCACGCCCACCTGCTGACGGCTGAACTTCCCGAGGTCATCGGCTGCGAGCCAAGGTGTTTGGTGCAATCATTGATCGGGCTCCGCAGCGAGTTCCGAACCACAATCCGCCATGAGGTGCAGCGCGCGCGCTTTTTTAAGCACGGCACACCCCCGGAGGGTGGACTTGGCAATGCCGTAATGCTGTAACCGGCCGCGAGGGGAGCAGCAGCTCTGGCTGAACCTTCCTCCGGTGAAGCCCCGCCGGCCTACTTTCAGCAGCCGGGATACCGTGAGCCGGACGGCGGCAACCGGTTGCTGAGAACGGACGATCTGGGTGGGTGGACCGTTCGGCACATCTGGTCGCGGCGTCGACCGCTGTGGTCGTAGCGGGGAAGGATTCGCCACCTGCTTCGGGGGTTTGTGCTACTGGTTGTGTCGGAGCGTCCCGCTGGGCGAGCACCTCTTGATCACGATGCGCCAGTGGAATTCGACCTGGACAACTGGATACGCCGCGAGCGAGACGGCTGGTCGTTCGGGTGGACCGGTGAGTGGTCGTCGTCGCCGGTGCGGAACTGGGTCTCGGCGGCTCGACCTGTCCAAAATCCGACAGCCATTCCTGGCGGTGGCGCTCGATACGATGGGTGGCTGTGCTTCCGACGGCGGGTGGGGAGAGACCGTGGACGACGCCCTTGACGAGCTGGTGAAGTCTTCTGCGAACTTCGGGTACCTGGTCAAGCACGAGCCCGTGCTGGCGTTCGACGGGGCTAGCGCCGAGTCGTACATCTACACCGATCCTGATGCGGCGATGTTCAAGGCGCGGCGGTTCCTGGAGGCGTTGTCGAAGAAAGCCGTCTCTGTCTTCGGCGTCAGCTCTGAGGCGAAGCGGCTCTACGACCGCATCCTTGACCTGCAGAGAGCAGGTGCCATCGATAAAGACATCCAGCACCTGTGCGATCTGATCAGAAAGGCCGGCAACCAGGCGGTGCACGGGCACATGAGGGATGTGCAGGTCGCCCTACAGGTCGTGCGGCATTGCTTTGACCTCGGTCTGTGGCTGCACAACACGATCGTCGGCGCCCAGGAGACAAAGGTGTTCGTCCCGCCCCGGGCGCCTGACCTGGTGCCATCGCCGCGCGACGCAGACGGCCCGGCAGCCCTGCAAGAAATCCGGGGCATGCTGGCGACGTTCGAGCGCCGCCTCGTGCTCCTCGAGTCGGAACGCGAGGGCAGCCCCGCACAACCTGCTAGCAGCCTCGCCCCGATTGCAGCGGCATCTATGAAGCGGCAGGCCTCGCTTGGTGAGGCCTTGCGGTCGGCAGGGGACCGGCTTGAGAGCCGGCGAAACGAACTGCACGCCCGGCTCGACCAGCGGGTCGGCGAGGAGATCGGTGCAGTGTCACGACATGACGAGCTTCGCCAGAACGCTCAAGCTGCGGCCGATCTGCTGAGGGACGAGGCTGAACGTCTCGACGGCATCGCTCAAGAGCTGGAGGAAAGCAAGGATGGCCCGGGAGACTCGATCTCCGTCCTCAACATTGCCGGTGATAACTCCAACAACTTCGTGGTCGGCAAGACCTACGGGAGCACGGTGAACACCACCTTCGGTCCGGGCTGGAGGCGCTGATGGCCATGGAACCGAGCGTGGCCGCCGTTGGCGGCGACAAGTCGAACAACATGGCCGTGGGGGTGCTTTACCACACCACTCTCATGAGCAGCGGGCGAGTGGGATGGCGGCTGGTTGACCAGATGCTGGTGACAAAGGCCAGGTTCACGTCCTACATCCCGGCCAAGCCGATGGATGAGTTCATCAAGGCTGAGGCAGCACTGGACGAGTACGGCCTCGCGATCCTGGAGAACCACCGGGGTACCGGGAAGGAGACCGATGCGATCCGGCTGCTGTCGGCCACCTCGCCGGTATCGACGTCCGTGGTGGATGTATACGAACTGCTTCCGGACTGGGAAGGAGCGCCAAGCACTAGGGACTTCCCGCTGAGTTCTGATACGAGGCTCCTGCTCGACCTCAGCGATGTGACCGAAGAGATTCCGGAAGCCTTCGCGGATGAGCTCATGGCGTACGCGCGGAACCTGAGGGAGCTGAATTCACGGATTGTTGTCACCGTGACCGACAAGGCGTGGCAGCGATGTCGGCCAAAGCTTCGCGGCCATACCGCGACCATCCCTCGGCGCCGGGCAAGCTCAGTAATCCGCGCGCACTTGACTTTCCATGATCACCGGGAGGTGCTTGGCCTGCTAGAGCAGGATGCCGTCCGTGCGTTCGTCGCGGAGTTGGATGAAGGCCGAACAAGCCCGGACTATGCGGTGAAGGTGGCCGATCGGCTCCGGCTCGTACGGACGGCGGCCGACATCGACCGGACGATTGGTGAGCTCCGCAAGTGGCGGCCGTACATCGACCAACAACTCGACAGCAGGAAGCCCAATTGGGCCGACCGCCGGATGCTGTTGATTGCCGCGGCAGTGCTCAACGGATGTCCTTCGACCGCTGTCGCCGCCGCGTCCCGGGCATTGGCGACGGCGTTGGGGCACGAGACCGTGCCGCTGTTCAAGGCGCTTGAGTCCGAGGGTTGGTCAAGGCGGCTGCGGGAGATCGGGGCGACCGTCGCCGACGACTGCACGTGGATCGACCGGGACAAACCCGGTGTCGATTACGCAATCTTCGAATGGCTATGGAACGAGCACCCAGAACTCCGGGGACCGGTCCTAAAGTGGACCCGGGATCTCGTCACCGACCCGAAGACGAAGAAGCATGCTCGTCGTGTCATCGGCGTCATTGCCTACGTTGCGGGCGAATGCCGCAGCGTTGATCTGCTGGAGGCGCTTTACGCGCAGCTGAAGAGCCCGCGAGCGGAGGCTTACCGCGGGCTGGTAGAAGAGGCTGTCGAAGGCCTCCTCTTCCACCCGGCGGCCGCAGCGCTGACTCAGGAGCGGCTCTGGCGGTGGGCGTACCGCGGTGATCGAGGTGCATTCCCTTCGCTTGCATTACTGTGCGGCGGCCGTCTAGGGAGAGAGCATCCGTTCGTAGCGCTGGCCCGGCTACGCCATCTGATAGCTCGCGCCGAGCTTCCGGAGCACCGCGCTGCGGTCGCTGCCGCACTGCGAGGACTGGCTCGCGAGCCCCGACTGAGGCAACCGGTGCTGGCAAAGGTCGTGTCTTGGGCCGAAGATAACTTCGCTTCTGGCCTGATCATGCTGCTCGACGCGCGATGCGACGGCGCCGTGGCCGACCTGCTCGTTCGAGACGCCGAAGATAATGTGGCCGCGTTCGATCTCCTGGTGAGAGCATGGGATCTCCTGAGTTCCGACGATGACCAAGACCGAGTCGCAGAGCTCACGGCGGGCTGGAGCGTCGAGCGGGATCTAGGGCATATCGGTGCCCTCACACTGGCGCGTGTGTGGGAGCCCATCGTGCACAAGGTATTTTCCGGATCGCCGGAGGCCGTGTTCATTTCGGCGATGACGCCCGAAACGAGGGCGGACACCTTGCAGTACGTGATGAGTCGGAGTGCGGCGCCACACGTCAACGGATTCGCCTTCGGTGCAGCGGCATTTCCGGTCGAAGAAACCCACCCGCGTGAGAACCTGCATCGAGACACCTGAGACCGATGGCGGGTCGAGTGGTCCAGCGAGAAAAAGACTGCCACATTCGTGAGAGATGCGGGATCCTCTTGAGGCCAACAACGGCGCCGGGCGGGAACATCGCCCGCTCCTCTCGGCGCGGGTAGGTTCTGGGCGGCGGGGCCCCGGCGCGGCGGAACCTGTGTTTCGGCCCCCGTTTACCCCCCGAAAACCCGAGCTAGTGGTCGACAATCAGTGACAAACGTCGGCTACCGCGCGGTCGTGTCAGTGCAGCTCAGCGCCCATCTCTGATAACTAACGACAAGGCTGTGACCGCTACGGACCGTAACAAGGGGTCGTCGGTTCGAATCCGGCCGTCCCGACAGACAAGAAGCCCTGACCAGCGGAAATGCTGGTCAGGGCTTTAAGTTTGTCTATGGGGTTTTGAACCGCCCCCCCGAAAACCCCCCATTTGCCGGGGTCGGGAACCGGATTCGTCATCCCTGCGCATCGTTGGGCAGTGCGGGTGTGGGGCGGCGCCTGCGGTCGCTGCCGAGTCGCTCGAGGATGTCCGAGACGTCCGGGGCTTGGGCGGGTTTGGCGATGTAGTACGTGGCGGTGACCTCCTCGCTGGAGTGTCCGAGCTGTGTTGCGGCGCTTTTCGTGTCGGTCTCTTTTTTGATGAGGGTGGCGACGGTCTTGCGGAAGGTGTGGGGAGTGACCCAGGCGAGGTCGGTGTCGGCGCGAGCCTCACGCCACTGACGGCGGACGTTGTTGGGTGACAGCCAGGTGCCGCGTCGGGAGGCGAAGATCGCGTCGTGGGGGTTGTCGGCGGCGACGAGTTTGCGGGCCATGATCATGCCGACGGCGAACCGGGGCAGCACGACCATTCGCCAGCCGGCGTCGCTTTTGGTCCAGGGTTGGCGGAAGAAGCCCTGGCCTTTGACGAAGACGAGCGTGCCGCAGATCGTCAGGGTGGGGCGTTCGGCGACGAGGTTCAGGTCCTCCCATCGCAGGGCAAGGATTTCGCCGATGCGGGCGCCGGTAGCGAGCATCAGGTCGACGATGTCGGCTAGATCGCCACTGTGCCGTGGTCCAGGCTTGCCGGGGACTGGTCGCTGCCAGTCGCGGATCGCCGTGCGGACGGCCTGGAGATTCTCGTCGGTGAGGGCGACGACAGCGCGGCGGGGTTTGCGGAGCCGGCCGGTGTCGCGTACCGGGTTGGTGGGGATCGCGCCGTGGCGGACGGCCAGGGCGAACATCTGGCTCAGGACGACTTTCGCGCCTTTGGCTGCCGAGGGCCGGTCTTTGGCGATGTCGCGCAGGAACCGATCCAGGCGCCCGACGCTGGCTTCTCTGATTCGGAGGTTGCCCAGGGCGGGCAGGATCGCGTTGCGAGTGCTGGTCTCGTATCGCTGGATGGTTTGTGGTGCGATCCGCTCTTCGGTGGTGATCTCTTCGATCCACAGGTCGGCGAGTCTGCTGACGCGGGTCTCCCGGGTGATCTCGTCGTCGTTGGGGGTGGTGCGGTCACGTAGGTTGACCTTCAGTGCCCGTTCAGCGGCCGGGCCGGTGGTGCCGGTGGCCTCGATGTCGCGGGTCTTGCCGTCGTAGTCGCGGAACCGTGCTCGGGCGCGGAACCGATTGGGCCCCAGCTTCTGGGTGCGGATTTTGCCCCAGGTGCCCAGCGGTAGTTCAGGTCGGGCCATGGGGTCAGCGCTCCGCGTCGGTGTGGTCGTCGAGCCAGCGTTCGACTTCGCTGCGCCGGTAGCGCAGGGTGTTGCCGACGCGGATGGCGCGGGGTCCCTTGCCTCGGCTGTGCCAGGCGTAGAGGGTGTTTTTGGGTTTGCCCAGCCATGCGGCGACGTCGTCGATGCTCAGGAGAGGGTCTGGCCGCCATTCAGAGGCGGCTGAGACGTTCATCGGCGACCCAACGTGTTGGTGGAGCCGGGCAGTCGGCGCGGCGTGACGCGGCCGGCAGGCTGCCGGCCACGGGGCGGTGAGGAACCGGCTGCGGTGCGGGGGTGGGGCGGGCATGGATCGGATGTCCTTTCAGGATTCCAGCCTGATTGGTACCGGGCGTCCTTGGCGCTATCCCTGCCATAGGCGATCGTGGAATTTATCGGCTGTGGATGCTTATCCACCCGTTTTGGTCGTCTGGTGTCAAGCCTCTCGTTGATTGTTGTTACCGCGAGATACTGCGGGCATTGCCGCTCGTCTCGGCGGAGATGCTTGCTCTGAATGTCGAGGCTTGACGCCGACGATTGGGGGCCCCTTGCTGATTTTCCGCACAGCGAGGGTTTGGTGATGCGAGATTTCATACGAGGCTGAGGTGCGTAGGAATTTGTTGAGCAGGTTGTAGAGTGCGTCCGCTTGGCCTGCTCGACATCAATACGGATCCGGAAATTCTGGAACGTTCCCATGTTTGTGCCCTTTCGGTGAGGTGCGGTGGTCGCGTTCGCTCGGCGAGGTTGGTCCATCGGCGTTCGCGTGTCTGCCAGCGCGGCTGAGTTGGAGGTCCTGTGATCGGCGCGCCGGCCGGATTGGCGGCCCCGTGCATTGGGAGGACTGGTCGGCTCGAAGTCTCGTGGCGCTTGGGTCACTCGAAGTTGTTCGGTCTCGGACTCAATCGGCCGTCGTGGTGGCCGATTTGCATGGTCAGGGCTGTTGGTGCGCCTCGGCGATTTTTGGAACTCCTTCAGAAGATGCGAGTGCCGGCTGAGCCTTCGCTCAACCGGCACTCGTCTGCTGCTATACGTATCGCTGTATGTAGGTGTGGTTTCTCGCCTGCCTCCTTTTCGGCGGGCGTGTCAGGAGTTCTCTGGTCGCTTGTTGACGTTGGTGGACCGCTGGCTCAGTTACCTTGACGCGGTTCGGCAGGGAAGCACGGACGAGTCATGGGTCGAGTTGGTCGAAGGTGTGCTGCTCGTCGGCCTAGACGCTGCGCGGATGGTCGACGCGACGGGCGTCGTTGTCACCGGCGTTGTAGGTGCGGTAGTACCGGCCCGAGAGGCTTCGCGGTCCCTTCAGCTGCCCGTCCGGTCGGCGAGGCGGCGCAGCGCCGTGCCTGGCTGGGGGAATGCGAGCCGCAGGGTGTGTGCGGTGAGTCGGATGCCCCACCAGGTGAGGGCGGCGAGGTAGCCAACGATGAGGGCGCCGGTGGTGTCAACGGTGAAGACGAGGGCGTAGCCGATGGCGAGGCCGGGTGCGGTGATGGCGCGGATCGTACGGCGGCGGCTGATGGTGAGGGCGGTGGCAATGCCGACGAGGGCTGCGCCGATGCTGCCAGCGATGGGGGCGACGGCGTTCGTGGAGATGGGTGTGGTGAGGGTG
This sequence comes from Micromonospora sp. M51, assembly GCF_018070305.1. Lineage (NCBI taxonomy): Bacteria > Bacillati > Actinomycetota > Actinomycetes > Micromonosporales > Micromonosporaceae > Micromonospora > Micromonospora sp. M51. The sequence continues at coordinate 25,722 of NZ_JAGPXZ010000003.1, forward strand.
ATTGCGGCGCGCATGAGGTAGATGCCGGCGGTGGCGGTGATCGCGTGGGTGAGGGCGGGGCGGGTCAGGGCGAGCCACGTGGGTAGCGCGTTGGCGGGGATGCGGGGTGCGGTCGCGGCGATGAGGGCGGCGCAAGCGGCCAACGGTAGGGCGGCGCCGAGGGTCCATTTGAGGTAGGGGGTGTAGTCGTATTCGACGGCGGTGCCGGTGGCGAGGCCGTAGAGGGCTGCGGTGATGGTGCCGCCGACGGCGGTGGTGAGGTATCCGCGTCGAATGAGGTTGCCCGTGGTGGGTTCGGGTGTTGATGCGGTGGGTCTCCCGGCGAGCAAGGTGGTGGGTGCGAGGTGTGCAACGGCGAATGCGGTGAGCATGACGAGTGCGCCGGCGGTGCCGAGTTGCGGTAAGGAGGTGCGGACGCCGACGACCCAGGTGCTGAAGGTGGTGATGTAGGCGCTGAGGACGGCTTGCAGGAGCAGGACCAGGGAACAGGCACCGAGGAGCAGGGCACCGGTGAGGTCGCTGATACGTAGGCGCACGCGGGGTAGCCGTGCGGCGGCTGCCGAGCCTGATTGGTGCGTGGTGGTGAGCGAGAGGGCGCCGTCGGCGAGGGCGTGGGGGTGGTCGATGAGCGTGGGGAATTTGCCGGTGGCAGCGGCGAGCGCTTCGGCCAGCGCCGGTACGCCGGTGGCTGGTCTGAGGACGACGTCGGCAAGGTGCGTCTTGTCGACGTCGGCCGCGTCGAGGAGTCCGTCGACTGTGCCGGGGATCTGGTCGAGGAAGGGCTGTGCGCCGGCCGTGACGTCGTCGCGGGTGAGGACGGCGGGTTGGCGGGGCGCGGGCAGCAGGATCGGGGCTCGGTCTTGGGTCGCGAGTAGGTGCCTGGCGGTGCGGACAGATTCCAGGAGGGCACGTCCGACGTCCGACCGGTCGCTACCGGGCGCAGCGATCATCGCCTGGAGCGGGTCGGAGTCTGCGGTGGCCGTCTGGACGACGTGTTGGGCGATGAAGTGGTCGAGGTCGTGGGCAAGGCTGATCTGCTGTGTCGCGAGTTCGCGGTAGCCGTTGGCGACGGTTTGCAGGACGGTGAGGGTCGCCGGTTCGCGGTCTGCCTGGCATATGAGCACGCAGGAGCCTTCCGGCGCGGTGACACCGAGCATTGTGGTGTAGGCGGCGAGGGCGGCGGGTGCGGTGACCAGGGCAGGAGGCGGAAATCCCGCACGCGATGCCGCCTCGCTGACGTGTCCGCGGCGGAGTGGCCCCCAGCTCGGCGGCACCGTCAGGGTGAGCGCGTTGATCGGCCCGTTGACCTGGACGGCAGCGTAATGAGTGACGTGCCGCAGCACGGTGGCGAGTAGATCCACCGGATCGGGTCGCGCCTCATCGGCGGTGTCCATGGGCCGGCCGAGGAGGTCCGCCGGATTATCGACGAACTGGTGATCTGCCGGCAGCGACGTCGCGGCCCTGGTGTCGATACCGACGTAAATCTCCCCTGCGGGCCCGATGACGACGCCGGGCGGCATGACGAGGCGACCGTCGATGAGGACGGGGACCTTGAGGCCCTGACGGCTGACGGTGGCCGCGATGGCCGACGAGCTGAGGTCGATCGACAAGACAGTGCCCCCGCTTGGCATGAGGGGCAGTCTCGCCCCTGAGGGCAACCGGGTGTCAACCATGATCCGCAGAACGTGACTCGTTGTACGCGGATGGTGAGAATCTCTCCCGATGGGATAGTCGAAGACACTCACCATCGTGTATTTGAAGAAGATCGGGGGATCAACGGCAGGGGGACAGGTGCCGCAGCCGCACCGAGGCAGAGACGACAAACTCGCCGAGTACGGTGCACGAGCCACCGTCCACATCCCAGCAGATTCACCGCCGCGCCGCACAAGACCGCCCCTCGGCCGGACTGTCCGCGGCGCCATCGGTGCCGGGCTCTTCTTGGTCGCCATTCCGGTGCTGCTGTGGGCCGCAGGCGGGAACCCGCTCCGTCGACTGCCGGCCTGGTCGCAGGTCCCCGACTGGTTCGCGCGCTCAAGCGGGCGGTTCACCCCAGACTTCCTCATCGGCGCGGCCCTCTGGGCGATGTGGCTGCTGTGGGGCCTGTTCACACTGCTCCTGCTCGCCGAGATCCTCGCGGCGGTGACCCGGTGGCGCATCCCCATACCCGGTCTGCCGGCCCCATTGCACCGGCTCGTGTTCGGTCTGGCCGGCACCGCGGCGCTCGCCGTCACCCCCGCCGGCTCCCTCGCGGCGGTGCACGCGGACCGGGCGTCCACGCCCGTCACCGCGACCGAGAGGCCCGATATTCCCCAGCAAGCCGCAGCCCGTGGATCCGCCATCATCCACGTCGCCAACCAGCGCTACCTCTACACGGTCGAGCGACACGACACCTTGTCCAAGGTCGCGAAGGAATGGCTCGGTGACGCGGGTCGGTGGCCAGAGGTCTGCCGCCTGAACCAACACCGCCACTTTCCCGTCGGCGGTGTCCTGCGCGACTGCGACCTCATCTACCCCGGCTGGGAGCTACGCCTACCTGCCGACGCCCGCCCACCACAAGCCGCCACACCCGCAACATTCCCCACCCCCCGCTCAGGCCGGCCCGCGACACCACACGCAACGCCGAGCGCCGCACCGGACCTGCACGATCCCGCCGTGCCGCCACCCGCGCCCCAGCCGCCGGCCGCCACTCCCACCACCACGCGGTCCGCAGCACCGACCGGGTCCGCTTCGTCGCCAATGGCGTCGTCGCAGGTCCCCATACCGCCGCCCGCCACAAACAGCCCTACGGCGGACACCGACGACCAGGGAGGTGTTGATCTGTCGGACTCCGGTTGGCTGACCTGGTCGCTCGCCGCCGCGATCAGCGCCGCCGTCGCAACGCTCTGGCTCCAACGCCGCCGTCGATACACCGCCGAGCCGGACGATGATCCGCCCACCGAACTACCCCCGACCGTGGTCCAGGTCCACCGCGCCGTGGCCGCCCGCAACCCCGAGCCATCGGATACCAGCAGCGACGACGGCGTGCCGCTTGCTCTTCTACCTGACCTTGGCCTCCTACCGGACGGTGGAACCGGAATCGTCGGAGACGGCGCACATGCTGCCGCCCGCGCCGCCCTCGTCGCCGTGCTGACCTCCGGCGGCCCGCACCACCCCGACGCCCGCAGCGAGGTCGTCATCGACGCCGCCACCCTGACCACGCTGCTCGGCCCGGACGCGGTGCCCCTCAGCCCGTGGCCGCGACTGCACGTGACCGACAGCATCAACGATGCGCTCACGGTCATCGAGTCTCAGCTGCTACACCGCAGCCGCACGCTCGACGAACACGCCCTCACCGACCTTGACGAGCTGCGGCGGACAGCGACCGACGAGGAAGCGCTACCACCGGTCATGCTCATCGCCGCGACCCCACCTGCCAATGCCCGCACGCGCGCCAAGGTCACCCTCGCCCTGGGCGAAGGCTTGCGCGTGTCCGCGCTGCTACTCGGCGAATGGGCCCACGGACCCACCATCGAGGTCACCCCGGACGGACACACCACGCTCATCTCCGGGCACCCCGCCGAACCGGTGCCACCGCGACTACCCGTACTCGAACCGGCCGCCGCCACCCAGATCCTGACCACGCTCCGCGAGGCACAGACCGGCGAACCGCCCGCCAGCGCCTCACCAGCCCTGCCGGTCACGATCGTGCCCCTACACGCGAGCCGCACCGAGACCACACCCACCACCACGAACCTGTCTACCTCGACCGCCGTCAAACCCGCCCCGCTGTCGGGACGAGCGCGGCTGCGCGTGCTCGGCCCTCCGCGCATCGAAGGCATCACCGCGGAAGGCCGACCGCTGCGAGCCAAAGCCCTGGAACTCGCGGTCTACCTCGCGGTGCACCCCGATGGAGCCGGCACCCGCGACATCGGCGAATACCTCGAACCCGACGCCCGCATCAGCCAAGCCGACCAACGCGTCCACACCAACGCCTCGAACCTGCGGCACGTCCTCGGCCGCGCCGGCACCGCAGAAACGAAAAACGCCTACGTCATCAAGTCTGTGGGACGGTACCTGCTCGACCCCGCGACCGTGGACGTCGACGTGTGGACCCTGCGCGACCTGATGCGCAGCGCCACCATCGCCGCCGAACCGCGCCGCCGGGAACTCCTCACCGCCGCCTGCGACCTCTACACCGCACCCCTCGCCGACGGCCAGGACTACGAGTGGCTGCAGCCCCACCGTGAGACGGTCCGCCGCTGGGGCACCGAAGCCCACCTCCTGCTGGCCGAGGACCTGCTCGACACCAACCCGCAAGCCGCATCCGACCTGCTCAACAAGGCCATCGGACTCGACCACTACAACGAAGCCCTCTACATCAAGGCGATGCACGCCCGGCACGCCCTCGGCGACCCCGACGGCATCCGAACCCTGCTACGCGCCCTGACCAAAGCCCTCGCCGACCTCGATGCCGAACCGCAGGAAGACACGATCGCGCTCGCCACACAGCTCCGAAGCAGCTTGGACGAGAACTGACCGCCTCCAGCCTGGTCGTCCCGTGCCAGTTTCAACGCCGTTTGCCCGGTCCGTTGGCTGGACCTCGTACCGTCTGTGCGTCGACACCCCCTCCGTAAACCGTCGAAACCGCCACCGTGCTGGCCTCCGCCCTCCTGCTGCCGGGCCACCGCAATCGACCTCCGCTGCACCGGTCGCCTCGCAGCCGGAGCCTTCCTGCCGCTCAGATCCGTTTATGGTTGCCGGCACCGCGCTCGTCCCGGTACCTCATCAGCACCTCGGGGATACAGCGACGGACCGGATCTTGCCCGCGATGGCAGGAGGCAGTGTCCGCTCATCGCCGATGTCAACGCGCGATCGACACCTCGATGATGGCGGCCGTTCCTACCGCGGGTCGGCCTTCGTGCATGGTGATCGTCGTGCCCGGCTGTAGGTGACGCCAGAGGGCGGGGGACAGCGGGCCCAATCGGACCGACCCGGTGGCACCTGGTGGCAACGCTGGCGCGGACTCCACCCAGACACGTGCCACGAGCAGATCGGGACCGCCCGCGGCTGTACACCGGCCGAGGTTCCACAGCGGTCGGAGGATGCCCTTGCCCGGGATCGGTGTTCGTCGGCCACCCTCGGTGGTCGACAGGAGCCGCAACTCGGCGCGGACAGTTCCGTGGATGCTCTCCCAACGGCCCCAGTGGCACCACGCGGCGGCGTCAGGGAGCCACATCAGCTCGGCGCTGTCGATCAGTAGATCCCACCAGGCGGTCGGCGGTCGCCAACCCGTGTGGAGGTCTGCAAGGAGGTCGAGCGCGATCTCCCACTCGTCGTGGTCGAGGTACTCGCGTACGTCCACCACCGTCACGCCGGCCTCGTTCACGACATCTGCGGGGACCATGGCCGTAGCTCGACGGAGCAGTTCGGCAACATCCACGAGCAGATTCTTCACCGTCGCCGCAGGATCAGCGCGACGGCTCCCACCGGCACACTGGTCTGCCGCTGACCGGACGCGTCATCAGCCGTTGCCCGCTCGGCAGACGTGCGTTGCCGGTGCGAGTGCCGGCTAAGGGCTATGCCCAGGGTGGGATGTAGCGGCCGATGTAGTCCCGCGCACGGGGGCGCGGGTCACGCCAGTACTGGTTCGGCATACGGTGGTGGTGCTTCTGGCAGAAGTCAGCGAGCTCTTCGGTGATCCTGAGGCGCGTGAGCGGTTGGCCTTCGAAGTCCGTGTTGACCGCCAGCAGTTGTGGCTCGGGATTCCAGCCTGAGTGGTCGAACGCCCAGCCGTCCCAGGCGGCGTAAGTGTGGAAGACCTGCCACTGGCCCGGGAGGCGCACCCCAGCTATCTCGATGGGCCTGTCTGGATAGGATTCCCGGCAGACCCAGGCGAGGATGTGACAGGCTCCGCCTGCGAAGAACGCCTGGTCTGTCCGGTCCCATGCGACCCGTTGGTCTGACCGCTCGATCGGCGTCCGACGAAACGCTCCCGCTGCTATGGCTGCCACAGCCCGGACGGTAGTGGATAAGCTGACACACTCGATCATGCCGAATGGGGCGTCGCGGTGAGTAATCGGCAGTGGTGGCGAAGCCGTCCGGTCATGGCTCCCCTCTGTGTCAAGACACCGTCGGGAGGGGAGTTCTATCCTGGGTCTCGGCGGGTCCGGGAAGTGACTTCTGCGAAGAGCCGGCTTGGGATGAGAGTCGGTCACGCTGGAGCCAGTCGTCGTTTCCCGGTGTCCTCCCAGGCTCGCCGCCGTGGCTACCGCATCGTTGATCATGCACGGGTAGACGGTGTCGGACAGGCGTCGTTTCAGCGCGCGCATCGCTTCCATCGATGTCTTCCCGGCGGTTTTCTTCCGGTCGAAGTAGGCGCGGCCTTCGGTGGGGTTGCGCAGCTGGACGGTGGCCATGATGTGCAGCACCCGGTTGATCTGCCGGTTTCCGGCTCGGGAGAGCCGGTGGCGTATCTGCTCGCCGGAGGATGCGTCGATGGGAGCGGTGCCGTTCCAGGAGGCGAAGTGGGCCCGGTTGGGGAACCGGGTGATGTCGCCGACTTCGACCAGCAGCCGGGCGGCGCCGGACGGTCCGATGCCGTGCAGGTCCATGAGCGTGGTGCCGGTGGAAGCGATCAGGTCCTTCAGTTCCTTGTCGGCCTCTTTGGAGCGCCGGTAGATCCGTTCGAGGTTGGCGATCAGTTCCGCGGCGACCCGCCGTCGGGCCTTGCCGACCGCGTCTCTGGGCCGGACGGTGGCCAGTAGTGCTTTGGCCGGGCTGCGGACAGGCTCCTCTTCGCCCCACCGGGAATCAGTTCCAGCAGCAGTTGATGCAGCTAGGTGACCATCCGGGTGTGGTCGACACCGAAGGAACGGCGCCGGTCGACCAAGATCCGCAGCAGGGCGAGCTGTTCGTCGTTGACCACCGGGCGTAGCCCGGCCATGCGGGTGCCGACCAGCGCGATGGAGTGGGCGTCGGTGGCATCGGTCTTGCGGCCTTGGTCGGTGGCGAACACCCGTGCCCTGGCGGACAGCTTCGGCGGGACGTCGAC
>NZ_JAGPXZ010000030.1:0-18037 GCF_018070305.1 Micromonospora sp. M51
GGTGGGCGCCTGCGGCCTCGATCTTGGCCAGAGCCCGTTCGACGGCCTCCCGGTTGGCCACCCCGGGCGTCTCGGCCAGCATCCGCAGCGCCACCACCAGAGCGAGGGCCTCGTCGGGCGTCAGCCGCAACGGCCGGTCGATGCCGGCGTCGTAGGTGATGGTCACCCGGTCACCGTCGAACGCCAAGTCGATGAGGTCACCGGGGCCGTACCCGGGCAGCCCGCACACCCAGAGCAGCTCCAGGTCCTCCCGGAGCTGGCGCTCGGTGACGCCCAGGTCACCGGCCGCCTCGGCGATCTCGATGCCGGGCCGGGCCAGCAGGTAGGGCACCAGGTTGAGCAGTCGGGCCAGCCGGTCGGCGGACGCGCGGGAACCGGTGCGGGCGGCCGGGCGGGTCACCGGGCACCTCCGCCCACGGCCAGCTCGTCGTGGCGCACGGCGATCTCCTTGAGTCGTTGGATGACCGCCTCGCGGACCTCCGGTGGGTCCAGCACCCGCACGTCCGGGCCGTAGCCGACGAGATGACCGGCCAACCCGTCCGGCTCCGCGTACGGCAGGACCAGCCGGTCGCCGTCCGGACCGGCGGTCACCTCCAGCGCCCAGCGGCGCAGCCCGGCGGCCCGTCCCGGCGCGGCCAGCACCGTGGCCCGGCCGGTGCGCTCCACCGGACCCGACCAGCGGGCCACGTGGCTGATCAGGTCGACGTTGGCGGGAGGCTCGTACGCGCCGGGGGCGCCGGTCACCCGGACCGCGCCGACGACCCGGGACAGCCGGAAGCAGCGGGTCGCCTCCCGGTCCTGGTCGTGGCCGACCACATACCACCGGCCGCGCCAGCAGACGACGCCCCACGGTTGCAGTCGCCGCCGACTGGGCGCGTCGCGGTCGGGCACCCGGTAGTCGAACCCCACCTCGCGGCGGTCGCGCGCGGCGGCGGTCAGCGGCGCGAACGCCGGGTCGACGGTGACCATCGGCTCCAGGCCGAGGGTCGCCTGCGGGTCCACGTCCACCCCGGCGGCGCGCAGCTTGGCCAGCCCGGACGACGCGGCGGCGGCCAGCCCGGCGTGCTGCCACAGCCGTGCGGCGATGCCGACCGCGGCGGCCTCGTCCGGTTCGAGGAGGATGTCGGGCAGCGCGTACTCGCGGTGGGCGATCCGGTAGCCGGGCTCGGCGTCGAAGGCGCTCGCCGTGCCGGTCTCCAGTGGGACACCCAACTCGCGCAGCTCGGCCTTGTCCCGTTCGAACTTGCGCTGGAACGCCTCGTGGTCGCGCGCGTCGTCAGGATCGTGCTCGTAACCGGGCACGGTCGCGGCGATCTGCGCGGCGGTCAGGAACCGTCGCGTGGACAGCAGGCAGATCACCAGGTTGACCAGGCGTTCGGTGCGGGTCCGCGACACGCGGTAGACGCTAGCAGCCGACGCGCCCACACCGTGCACCCACGCGGGCGTGCCGCACACATGTTCGGATCGGGTCTCCCCCGGCGCGTCGCCGTCCGCGGTCATAGGGTGATCCTCATGTCGGCACCGGAGGCCAGGCCCGCGAGCGAGAGCGTCGGCACCGTCGTCGTCGCCGGCGCCGCCAACCTCGCCATCGCGGTGGCCAAACTGATCGCCGGGGTGATCTCCGGATCCGCCGCGATGCTCTCCGAGGCGGCGCACTCGGTGGCCGACACCACCACCGAGGTGCTGCTCTTCCAGGCGCTGCGCCGCGGCGCCCGCCCGGCCGACCAGCGACACCCCTTCGGGTACGGCAAGGAGAGCTACGTCTGGGCGTTCTTCGCGGCGATGTTCACGTTCGTCGCAGGCGCCGGTTTCGCCGTCACCCACGGCGTCACCACGATCCTGGTGCACAAGCACAGCGGCGACTACCTGATCTCGTACATCGTGCTCGGGGTGTCGTTCGTCATCGAGTCGATCTCCCTGGCCCGCGCGGTGCGCCAGGTCCGCCGCGAGTCGCGACGCTGGCGGACCACGCCTCGGCGGTTTCTGCGGCTGACCGCCGACACCACCGTCAAGGCGGTCTTCCTGGAGGACAGCGCGGCCCTGATCGGTCTGGTGCTGGCCGGGCTCGGCGTCGGTCTGTCGCACGCCACCGGCGACGAGGTGTGGGACGGCGTGGCGTCGATCCTGATCGGCCTGCTGCTGCTGACCGTCGCCGGGATCCTCGCCAGCAACAACCTGTCGCTGCTGGTCGGCCGGGCCGTGCCGGAACGGCTGCGCCGCGAGATCGAGCAGGAGCTGGCCGGGCTGCCCGAGGTGGAGCGCATCGACACCCTGTTGACCATGCAGCTCGGCCCGGACGACATCCTGGTCGCCGCGAAGGTCGACTTCCGCGACGAGGCCACCGGCGCGCAGATCGAGACCGCCGCCGACGAGGCCGAACGACGGCTCACCGGCCGCTACCCGGAGATCCGGTTCGTCTTCCTCGACCCCACCCGCTCGCTGCCCGGGGCCACCGGCACCGCCCGGCACACCCAGGCCTGACCGAGCCCGGACGCCGGCGGCGCCGAGTCCACCTGAACCGCACCCGGGCGCGGGCCGCCGGGCCCGCGCGGCTAGCGTGCCCGTCATGGTGCGATGGCGTACGGGGACGGTGGCGACGCTGCGACGGCAGTGGACCGGGGCGGTGGAGCTGGACGTCGACCTGCCCGACGGCACACGGATGCGCGCGCTGGCCTACCCGGAGCTGGTCGGCACGCCCGAGCCGGGCGACCGGGTGCTGCTCAACGCCGGCGCGCTGCTGATGGGGTTGGGCACCGGCGGGTACGCCCTGGTGGTCGCCCTGCCGGACCGGCTGCCCCCGGACCCGCCGGAGGTCGCCGACACCCGCGACGCCGGGCACCTGGTGAAGGCCCGCTACACCCCGTTGCAGCCGATCCTGCTCGGTGTCGACGAGGAGGCGTCCCCGCACCGCGACGTGCTGGCCGACGCGGACGACCTGGGCGGCCTGCCGGTGGTCACCGCCGATCTGCACTCGGCGCTGCCGGCGATCCTGGCCGGCATCCGGGCCGACGCCCCGCGGGCGCGGGTGGCGTACCTGCTCACCGACGGTGGCGCGCTGCCCGCCTGGTTCTCCCGCACCCTCGCCGGGCTGCGGTCCGAGCTGGTCGGCACGATCACGGTCGGGCAGGCGTTCGGCGGCGACCTGGAGGCCACCACAGTGCACGGCGGTCTGCTCGCCGCCCGGCACGTGCTCCACGCGGACCTGGCGATCGTGGCTCAGGGGCCCGGCAACCTGGGCACCGGCACCCGCTGGGGTTTCTCCGGCGTCGCGGTCGGCGAGGCGGTCAACGCGGTCGCCACGCTGGGCGGGCGGCCGGTCGGGTCGTTGCGCATCTCCGACGCCGACCCCCGTCCCCGGCACCGGGGCGTGTCACACCACAGCCTCACCGCGTACGGCCGGGTGGCGCTCGCCCCGGCGGAGCTGGTGGTGCCCGAGGACCTGGCCCCGTCGCTCGCGGCCGAGGTGCACGCGGCGCTGGCGCCCCTGGCGGCCCGGCACACGATCGTGCGGGTAGGCACCGACGGTCTCGACGCCGCGCTGCGGGCCAGCGTCGTGCCGCTGTCCACCATGGGCCGTGGCCTCGACGCCGACCACGCCTACTTCCTGTCCGCAGCCGCCGCCGGCCGCCACGCCACAACCCTCCTCCCCTGATCGGCCCGGCCCGGCCCTGGTGATCATGAAGTGCCCGCCGCCTCGGCGTGTCGGGGCAACAACTTCATGATCAACGCGGGCGACGGCGCGGGGCCGGAGCGCTGGGGGTTAGGCGAGGAAGATCAGGGCCAGCCAGCCGCCCACGATGAGGGCCAGGGCCAGGGCCAGCACCCAGGTCGGCACCGTGTAGTCACCGCGCCGGTTACGGTCGATCTCGGCCCGGATCTTCTCCCGCCGGCGTTCGATCCAGTTCTGCCGCTCGGTGCCGCGCTCGGGGCGCTCGGAACGGTCGGAAGGTCCAGAAGTCGTCATGGCGCGCTCAGCTTAACCGCTCGGCGCGCCGGGCCGACCGGCCCCGTCGGCGCAGCGCACCGCCGGGGCCGGTAACCCGTCACATGCTGGCGATCAGTCGCTCCACCCGCTCGTCGTACGCCCGGAACGGGTCCTTGCACAACACGGTGCGCTGCGCCTGGTCGTTGAGCTTCAGGTGCACCCAGTCGACGGTGAAGTCGCGGCGCTTCTCCTGGGCGTGCCGGATGAACTCGCCCCGCAGCCGGGCCCGGGTGGTCTGCGGCGGGGTCTCCTTGGCCTCGAAGATCTCCGGGTCGGTGGCCACCCGGTCGACGTCACCGCGGCGCTCCAGCAGCCCGTAGAGGCCCCGGCCGCGACGCACGTCGTGGTAGGCCAGGTCCATCTGCGCCACCCGGGGGTGCGACAACGGCAGATCGTGCTTGCGCTGGTAGCGCTCGATCAACCGCAGCTTGCTGACCCAGTCGATCTCCCGGGAGACCGGTTCCAGGTCACCGGTCTCCACCGCGTTGAGCACCCGCCCCCACAGCTCGACGACCCGCTTGGCGGCCTGGTCGCCGCCGCGCCGCTCGACGAACTCGGTGGCCTTGGCGAGGTATTCCTGCTGGATGTCGAGGGCGCTGACCTCCTTGCCGTTGGCCAGCCGCACCTTGCGCCGCCCGGTGATGTCGTGCGACACCTCCCGGATGGCCCGGATCGGGTTCTCCAGGGACAGGTCGCGCATCACCACCCCGGCCTCGATCATCCGCAGCACGATGTCGGCGGTGCCGACCTTGAGCAGCGTGGTGACCTCGTTCATGTTGGAGTCACCGACGATCACGTGCAGCCGCCGGTAGCGCTCGGCGTCGGCGTGCGGCTCGTCGCGGGTGTTGATGATCGGGCGGCTGCGGGTGGTCGCCGAGGAGACGCCCTCCCAGATGTGCTCGGCCCGCTGCGAGAGGCAGTAGACCGCGCCGCGTGGGGTCTGCAGGACCTTGCCGGCGCCGCAGATCAACTGCCGGGTCACCAGGAACGGGATGAGCACGTCGGCGAGCCGGCCGAACTCGCCGTGCCGGGAGACCAGGTAGTTCTCGTGGCACCCGTACGAGTTGCCGGCCGAGTCGGTGTTGTTCTTGAACAGGTAGATCTCACCCGCGATGCCCTCGTCGTGCAGCCGCTTCTCCGCGTCGACGAGCAGGCCCTCCAGGATCCGCTCGCCGGCCCGGTCGTGGGCGACCAGATCGGTCACCGAGTCGCACTCCGGTGTCGCGTACTCCGGATGCGACCCGACGTCCAGGTAGAGCCGGGCCCCATTGCGCAGGAAGACGTTGCTCGACCGACCCCAGGACACCACGCGCCGGAACAGATACCGCGCGACCTCGTCCGGGGACAGCCGCCGCTGCCCGCGATAGGTGCAGGTGACGCCGTACTCGGTCTCGAGGCCGAAGATTCGCCGCTCCATGGTGTGACATTAGCCGCCTGGGGGCCCGGTTCGTCACTGTCAGACCACAGGTCGTGCCCCGAGCGCTGTCACATACCGGTTGAGTGCGACATTCCGTCCGGGCCGAGGCTCGCCACGAACCGCCGGCAGCTGTCGTACTCCGGGAGCAGACCCCGCTCGCGCGCCTGGGCGAGGGTCGGCGCCGCGTCGTCACGCGCGGACAGCAACGGAACCTCCGCCGGCCACTCGATGCCCAACTCCTCGTCCAGCGGGTGCACCGCGTGCTCGCCGGTCGGGTTGTAGGTGGCCGAGCAGAGATAGCTCAACGTCGCGTCGTCGGTCAACGCGCAGAACCCGTGCCCCAGCCCCTCGCTGAGGTAGACCGCCCGACGGTCGGTGTCGTCCAGCCGGACGCCCTCCCACCGGCCGAAGGTCGGCGAACCCACCCGCAGGTCCACGATCACGTCGAGGACCGCGCCCCGCACACAGGTCACGTACTTGGCCTGCCCGGGCGGGACATCGGCGAAGTGCACGCCGCGCACCACGCCACGCGCGGACACCGACAGGTTGGCCTGGGCCAGTCGCAGCGGATGCCCCACCGCCTCGGCGAGCTTGTCGAAGCGGTACCACTCCATGAACATGCCACGCGGGTCACCGTGCTGCTGGGGGGTGATCTCCCAGGCGCCCTCGATGCCCAACTCCCGGATCTTCACCAGGAACCCCCGTCGCGCTCAGCCTGCTCACTGAGCAGCCGGAGCAGGTAGTCGCCGTAGCCGCTCTTGGTCAGCGGCTCGGCCAGCGCGCGCAGCTGCGCGTCGTCGATCAGGCCGGCCCGCCAGGCGACCTCCTCGACACAACCGATCTTGAGGCCCTGCCGTTCCTCGACCACCCGGACGAACTCGGCGGCCTGCATCATCGAGGTGAACGTGCCGGTGTCCAGCCAGGCGGTGCCCCGATCCAGCACCGTCACCGACAGTTCGCCCCACTCCCGGTACGCCTCGTTGACCGCCGTGATCTCCAGCTCGCCGCGCGCGCTCGGGGTGAGCTTGCGCGCGATGTCGACCACCCGGTTGTCGTAGAAGTACAGGCCGGGCACCGCGAACCGGGACTTCGGCCGGGCCGGCTTCTCCTCGATCGAGAGCACCCGGCCATCGGCGTCGAAGTCGACCACGCCGTACTCCTGCGGGTTGGCCACCTGATAGGCGAACACCCGCCCGCCGACCAGGTCACCGTGGTCGGCGAGCTGCCGTCCCAGGCCCACACCGTGGAAGATGTTGTCGCCGAGGACCAGCGCCACCGACGCGTCGCCGATGAAGTCCGCGCCGAGGATGAACGCCTGCGCGATGCCCTCCGGGCGTTCCTGGCTGGCGTACTCCAGCCGCAGCCCGAACTGGCTGCCGTCGCCGAGCAGGCGACGGAACTGGTCCTGGTCGTCCGGAGTCGTGATCACCAGGATCTCCCGGACCCCGGCCATCACCAGGGTGGAGAGCGGGTAGTAGATCATCGGCTTGTCGAAGACCGGCATCAGCTGCTTCGAGACCGCCCGGGTGATCGGCCAGAGCCGGGACCCGGTGCCGCCGGCAAGTAGGATTCCGCGCACCGGGGAAGCCTAGCCGCACCCGGACAGGTTGTGCGGGGGTCGCATACCGGGCTTAGCGCCACCCGTCGCGTATACTTCCGGACCCGTGAGGATCCTCGTCACCGGCGGAGCCGGATTCATCGGGTCGGAGTACGTCCGCCTGCTGCTGGGCAAGCCCCTCGGCGGCGCCGACGGCGTGCCGCCGCTCGAGCCGGCCGCCGTGACCGTCCTGGACAAGCTGACCTACTCGGGCAACCTCGCCAACCTCGCGCCCGTCCGCGACGACCCGCGACTGCGGTTCGTGCAGGGCGACATCTGCGACCCGGTCGTGGTCGACGAGGTCGTCGCCGGGCACGACGTGATCGTGCACTTCGCCGCCGAGTCACACGTGGACCGCTCGATCGCCGGCGCCGCGCCGTTCGTCACCACCAACGTGCTGGGCACCCAGACGCTGCTCGACGCGGCGCTGCGCCACGGCACCGGACGATTCGTGCACGTCTCCACCGACGAGGTCTACGGCTCGATTGACGAGGGCTCCTGGACCGAGACCTGGCCCCTGGCCCCCAACTCGCCGTACTCGGCGTCCAAGGCCGGCTCCGACCTGCTGGCGCTGTCGTACCACCGCACCCACGGCATGGACGTGGTCGTCACCCGCTGCTCCAACAACTACGGCCCGTACCAGTTCCCCGAGAAGGTCATCCCGCTGTTCGTCACCAACCTCCTCGACGGCGGCACCGTCCCCCTCTACGGCGACGGTGGCAACATCCGCGACTGGCTGCACGTGCACGACCACTGCCGCGGCATCGCCCTCGTGCAGCAGAAGGGCCGCGCCGGCGAGGTCTACAACATCGGCGGCGGCACCGAACTGACCAACAAGGAACTCACCGGTCTACTCCTGGACGCCTGCGACGCCGGATGGGACCGGGTCGTCCCGGTCACCGACCGCAAGGGCCACGACCGCCGGTACTCGCTCGACATCACCAAGATCAGCGAAGAGCTCGGTTACCACCCCAGCATCACCCTGGACCAGGGCCTCGCTGACACCGTCCGCTGGTATCAGGACAACCGCACGTGGTGGGAACCCCTCAAGTCCGCCCCGGCCGCATGACCCGAATCCTCGTCACCGGCGCGGGCGGAATGCTCGGCCGGGACCTGGTCACCGTGCTGGGAGCACGACCCGACCTCAAGGTGACCGCCGCCACCCGCGCCGACCTGAACGTCACCGACCGCGCGGCGGTGGACGCCGCCGTCGCCGGGCACGACCTGGTGATCAACGCGGCGGCCTGGACCAACGTCGACGCCGCCGAAGCCGACGAGGCCGCAGCGACCGCCGTCAACGGAGGCGCCGTGACCAACCTGGCCGCGGCCTGCGCCGCCGACGGAACCCGACTGATCCAGGTCTCCACCGACTACGTCCTCGCCGGCAACGCGGACACCCCCTACCCGGAGGACGCGCCCACCGCGCCGGTCAACGCGTACGGCCGCAGCAAACTCGTCGGCGAACAGGCCGTCGCGCGCCTCCTGCCCGACACCGGGTACGTGGTACGCACCGCCTGGCTGTACGGCGCCCACGGCCCGAACTTCGTGGCCACCATGCTCCAACTCGCCGCCCACCGCGACCACCTCGACGTGGTCGACGACCAACACGGCCAACCCACCTGGTCCTACGCGCTCGCCCAACGACTCGTCGCGCTCGCCGACGCGGCGGTGGCCGGCAACGCGCCGCCCGGCGTCTACCACGGCACCTGCACCGGGCAGACAACCTGGTACGGGTTGGCCCGCGCCACATTCACGCTGGCCGGGCTGGACCCGGACCGCATTCGACCCACCACCAGCGACCGGTATCCGCGTCCCGCCCCCCGGCCTGCGTACAGTGTGCTAGGGCACAGCCGCTGGGCAGCCGTGGGTCTGCCCCCGCTTCCGGACTGGCACAGCGCCCTGGTTGATGCGTTCCACTCCCCCGCTCCACCCGCCCCGTGGAAGGTCGCATGAAGCTCACCCTCGTCACCGGCCTGACCGGCCTGCTGCTCCTCGGCACCATCGTCGAGCTGCTGCGCCGCCGTCAGCTGCGCGAGAAGTACGGCATGCTCTGGCTCGCCGTACTGGTCGTCGTGATCCCGCTGTCCCTGTTCCCCCGGCTGCTCGACAACGTCGCCGAACTCCTCGGCGTCGCCTCCGGCGTCAGCCTGGTGCTCTTCCTCGGCATCGTCTTCCTGCTGCTCGTGTGCGTGCACCTGAGCTGGGAGGTCAGCGCACTCGAAGAAGAGACCCGCACCCTGGCCGAGGACTTCGCCCTGCTGCGCGCCGAGATCGACGCGGACCGGGCGGCCCGTGACGAACTGGTGTCGACCGATGGTTAACGGCAAACGCACACTGATCATCATCCCGGCGCTCAACGAGGCCGGTTCGATCGCCGACGTCGTCGGCGAGGTCCGCGGCGAACTGCCCGGCGTCGACGTGCTCGTCGTCGACGACGGCTCCACCGACCGCACCGCCGCCGTCGCCACCGCCGCCGGCGCCACAGTCGCGAAACTGCCGTACAACCTCGGCGTCGGCGGGGCCATGCGCCTGGGCTACCGCTACGCCCGCGACCACAACTACGACGTCGCCATCCAGATCGACGCCGACGGCCAGCACGACCCCCGGTACGTGCCGAAGCTCGTCGACCTGCTCGACGACAACGACCTCGTCATCGGCGCCCGCTTCGCCGGCGAGGGCGACTACACCGTCCGCGGCCCCCGCCGCTGGGCGATGGTGATGCTCTCCGCCGTGCTGTCCCGGGTCGCCCACACCAAGCTCACCGACACCACGTCCGGCTTCCGCGCCGCCAACCGGCGGGTCATCGACATGTTCGCCACCTGGTACCCGGCCGAATACCTCGGCGACACCGTGGAGACCCTGGTCCACACCGCCCGCCGCGGATACCGCATCCGGCAGGTGCCCGTCGCCATGCGGAAACGGATGGCCGGCACACCCAGCCACTCCCCCGCCCGGGCGATGATCTACCTCGGCCGCGCGTTCGCCGTCCTCACGCTGGCCCTCATTCGCCGGTGATCCGTCGCCTGCTGCGCCTGATCCCGCCCGGCACCATCGCTGTTGGTGCCGGGCTGGGCCTTCTCGGCCTCGCCTCCTACGTGCACCTCGCGGTCGCCGGCCACAGCCTCAGCACCGCCGACTACTCCGCCCTGTCGGTGCTCTGGTCGATCGTGTTCACCCTCGGCATCGGCGTGTTCATGCCGATCGAACAGGAAGTCGCCCGGATCGTCGCCGCCCGGCACAGCCAGGGGCTGCCCCCGGGACCGGTGCTGGCCCGCGGCGTCACCGTCGCCGCCGTGCTGCTCGCCGTGCTGGTGTCCGCCGTCACCATCGGCCGCCAGCCGCTCGCCGACAAGCTCTTCGCCGGCGACGGCAACCTGGTCACCGTGCTCATCGGCGCACTCGCCGCGATGGCCGTCGCCTACGCCACCCGCGGCGTCCTCTCCGGCCTGCAACTGTTCCCCTGGTACGGCACCCAACTCGGGATCGACGGCGGCCTGCGCATCATCATGGTCGCCCTGCTCGGGCTGGCCGGGGTCACCTCCCCCGTCTGGTACGGGCTCGTACTCGTCGCCGCCCCGCTGGTCAGCGTCCTGGTCACCCTGCCACCGGTGCTGCGCGCCATCGGCGCCGGCCCGCCGGTCGCCTGGGCCACCCTGCTGCGCGGCCTCGGCCTGCTCACCGCCTCGAGCCTGCTCTCCCAGGTCGTGGTGAACATCGGCGTGATCAACGTGCAACTACTCGCGCCCTCCGACGCGGCAGCCGCCGGCGCGCTCCTGAGCGCCCTCGTGCTGGTCCGCATCCCCCTGTTCGTCTTCGGCTCCCTCCAGGCGTCACTACTGCCCGGCCTGGCCACCACCGCCACCACCGGCGACCAGGCCGGCTTCCACAGCCTGCTGCGCCGGGCACTCGGCATCGTCACCGCCCTCGGCCTCGCCGGCGCCCTCGGCGCCGTGCTGCTCGGCCCGTGGCTGGTCGGCGCCCTCTTCGACGCACCCGGCGTTCTCGGCCACGCCGACTTCGCCTGGTTGGCCGCCGCCACCCTCGCCTACCTGTGGGCGATGGTGCTCGGCCAGGCCCTGCTCGCCCTCGACCGGCACCGCGCCCAGGCGCTCGCCTGGACCGCCGGCGTCCCCGCCCTGATCGCCGTCACGCTGATCCCCGCCCCGGTCACCCTGCGAGTCGAGTGGGCGTACACCATCGGGTCCGTCATCGTGGCCGCCACCATGGCGACACTGCTGCTGCGCGGCGGCGCCCACCGACCCACCACCCCCACCCGGCCGCTCGCCGAGGCCGCCGCCCCTGCCGCATCCGGAGGCATCCGATGACCCGCCCACAGGTGACCGCGGTCATGCTCGCCTACGGCGCCGAGCCGTACCTGGTCGACGCCGCCCACGCCGTCCTCGCCAGCACCGACGTCGACATCGAACTGGTCGTCGTCGACAACGGTTGCACCGGCGACGGCATCGACATCGTCAAGGGCTTCCCCCAGGTGCGCGTCGTCCGCCCCGAGCAGAACACCGGCTACTCCGGCGGCTGCCGGATCGGCGCCGCCGAGGCCACCGGAGACTGGCTCGCCTTCGTCAACTCCGACGCCATCGTCGCCCCCGACGCCCTCGCCAAGACGGTGGCGGTCGCCGCCGAACCCGGCGTCGGCGCCGCGATGGCCTCCATCCGGCTCGCCGACACCCCCGAACTGATCAACACCGCCGGCAACCCGCTGCACTTCACCGGCCTGTCCTGGGCCGGCGGCAACGGCGAACCGGCCACCGCCCACGCCGTCCGCACCAGAGTCCCGTCACTCAGCGGCTGCTGCTTCGTGATCAGCCGGCAGCGCTGGCAGGAGCTCGACGGCTTCGCCGAAGAGTACTTCGCCTACCACGAGGACACCGAGCTGAGCCTGCGGCTCTGGCAACGCGGCCTGCGCCTGGAGTACGTCCCCGACGCCGTCGTCCGCCACCACTACGAGTTCTCCCGCAACGACCTGAAGCTCTACCTGGTCGAACGCAACCGGCTGGTCACCCTGCTCACCGCCTACCAGACCCGCACCCTGGTGCTGCTCGCCCCGATGCTGCTGCTCACCGAAGCCGCCATGGTCGCCGCCGCGCTCGCCGGTGGCTGGACCCGGCAGAAGACCCGCGGCTGGGGCTGGCTGTGGCGCAACAGATCCTGGGTGGGTGCCCGCCGCCGTCAACTCCAGGCCGAACGGACCGTACCCGACAGGGTGATCGCCGAGCTGATGACCGCCCGGGTCGCCCCCTCGAACATCGACTCACCCCCCGGCATGGGCGTCTTCAACGCGGTCGCCGCCGGCTACTGGGCCCTCGCCCGGCCGCTGCTCCCCCGCCGCTGACCCACCACACGACAGCGCCGGGGCCCGCTCACGCGGACCCCGGCGCTTCTTGCTCACACGATCAGCTGTCGGCCTGCCCCGGCCGATCCTCCAGGTCCGCGGAGCCCGCCGAACTGGTCGGCTTGCCCGCCTCCCCGGTCGGCACGCTCGGCGTCTCCGGCAGGTCACTCGCCGGCGGTGCCGCCTTCCCGTCCAGCAACGCGGTCAGCGCGGCCCCGGTGATCCGCCGGAACGTCCGGCCGACCCGCTGACGGTCCAGCACCGCCACCTCGAGCTGGTTCGCGGCGATCGTCCGAGCGGCGCCGCCCTCCCCACCGACGCTGCTGAGCGCCTGCACCGCGACCTTCACCGCCTCACCGAGCGACATGTCCGGCCGGTGGTTGGACTTCAGCACACCGGTGATGGCCTCAGCCTGACCACCCATCGCCATCCGCCCCGGCTCGTCATTGACCGAACCGTCGTAGGTGAGCCGGTACAACTCGTCATCGGCGGGGGTGGCCCCGACCTCCGCCACACAGATCTCCACCTCGAACGGCTTCGACTGCTCGGTGAAGATCGCACCAAGGGTCTGCGCGAACGCGTTGGCCAGGGCCCGACCGGTGACGTCCCGGCGGTCGTAGCTGAGCCCGTTCAGGTCGGCCATCCGCACGCCGGCCCGCCGCAGGTTCTCGAACTCGTTGTACCGGCCGACCGCGGCGAAGCCGATCCGGTCGTAGATCTCACTGACCTTGTGCAGGGCGCTGGAGAGGTTCTCCGCGACGAAGAGCACCCCGCCGGAGTAGCTCAGGACCACGGCGCTGCGCCCGCGAGCGATGCCCTTACGGGCCAGCTCGGAGCGGTCACGCATGATCTGTTCGGGCGAGGCGTAGAACTGCATGGCCACGGCGGCGGTTCTCCTAACGGGGCTGTGCTGACGACTGCTGGCAGGTGGGGGTGGGCGGGCGGGCCTAGCCGCCCGGGTTTTCCATCCGGCCGGCGACCACGCCCTCGGCGATCGTCGCCGTCTCGGCGTCGGTGAGCCGGTAGGTGCCCTCGGCAGTCGCCGTCATCACCACTGGGTAGATCCGGCGTGTCAGGTCGGGCCCACCGGTCGCGGTGTCGTCATCGGCCGCGTCGTAGAGCGCCTCGACCGCCAGCCGCGTCGCGTCCTCGACGGACAACCCGGCCCGGAACCGCTTCTTCAACGCGGACTTGGCGAACAACGACCCGGACCCGATCGCGTCGTAGCCGGTCTCCTCGTACGGGCCACCGGTCACGTCGAAGCTGAAGATCCGACCGGCCCGCGCCGGGTCGGCGGCGGCCAGGTCGAACCCGGCGAAGAGCGGCACCACGGCCAGCCCCTGCATGGCCGCCCCCAGGTTGCCCCGGATCATCGAGGCCAACCGGTTGGCCTTACCGTCCAACGAGAGCATCGCGCCCTCGATCTTCTCGTAGTGCTCCAGCTCCACCTGGAACAGTCGCATCAGCTCGATGCCGATGCCGGCGGTGCCCGCGATGCCGACCAGCGAGTACGCGTCGGCCGGGTGCACCTTCTCGATGTCACGCTGGGCGATCAGGTTGCCCATGGTGGCCCGTCGGTCGCCCGCCATCACCACACCCTCGGCGGCCGCGATGGCGACGATGGTGGTCGCGTGCGGCGCCAGGTCGGCGGCCATGCCCGGCGGCAGCGGTCGCCGACCGGGCAGCATCTCGGGGGCCACCCGACTCAGAAACGTCGTGAAGGAGGACGTCCCCGCGTTGGTGAACACATCTGGTAGACGCCCGGATGGATCAAAGCCCGCTGCCACGTGGTTCCTCTCAGGTACGTGATCGCCCTGGCCAGCCTCATGGGACTGTCACGGAACTGGCCAAGACCACCGTTGCAGTTGAAGCAGAGTATCCCGCGCACCCATCCGGTGCGATGATCGTGGTCCAGATGTTGCGGGTCGGCGCCGCCACAGATCGCGCAGACCCCGCCCTGCTCGGCCAGGAGCTCCTGAAACTCCTTCTCCCCCACGCCGTACCTCCGCCGCAGGTGGTACTCGCGGTTGCCGCCGTACAGCCGGTCCTTCGTCTCTCTGGTCTTGGCGTTGTGGCAGGGCTTGCAATAGGTCGCGTAACCGGAGGGATCCGCACGGTTGCGGGGGAAGGCTTCGAACGGCTTGGCCGCATCGCAAGCCGGACAGAATCTGTGTCCCTCCGGCACAACTCGGCCAGGGCGCACCGCGCGGTCGAACTTTGCCTTCACTCGACGCGCGTAGCTTGCCTTGGACCGCTCGTTGAAGCAGGGCTTGCAATAGCTGCCCCGCCCATCCGGCCGCTTGGAACTCGCACAGAACTCATCGAGCGGCTTCCATTCGCTGCAGTCTCGGCAGCGACGGAGCCCATCACGATCGTCATTGCTCCGAGCCATGTCCGAATTACCCTATATGTTCACTGACCTCCTTTCTGTACGTAACCCCTCACGAATTCTTCTGCATTTTCTTCGAGGACGGAGTCGATCTCGTCGAGGAGGTCGTCGACGTCCTCGGTGATCTCGGCGTGCCGCTCGGCCACCTCGGGGTTGGCCTCGGTGGTGACGTCCTCGATTTCCTCGCTCTGACGGGACTTGCCGGACTGCGACTGGCCGCCGCTGTCATGAGTGGCCACTGCTGCCTCCTCCACGATCGTCTGCGATGAACTTACCTCGCGCGGGCGACGAAAAGCCCGCCGCGCGCCGGCTTACGGCACACGACGGGCATCCGGGCGCGTCGTCAGCCCCCGGTCAACGTCTCCAGCAGGTCCTTGGCGCTGGCGCAGCGGTCGAACAGCGCACCGACGTGCGCGCGGGTGCCCCGCTCCGGCTCCATCATCGGCACCCGGACGAGCGACTCCCGGCCCACGTCGAAGATCACTGAGTCCCAGCTCGCGGCGACCACCTCGGAGGCGTACTGCGCGAGGCAGCGACCACGGAAGTAGGCCCGGGTGTCCTCCGGGGGCTCGGTCATCGCGGTACGGGTCTCGTCGTCGGTGAGCAGCGTCTTCATCGCCCCCCGGCTGACCAGGCGGTGGTAGAGGCCCTTCTCCGGCCGGACGTCGGAGTACTGCAGGTCGACGAGCTGGAGCTTGTGCGAGCCCCAACCGAGCTTCTCCCGCTCCCGGTAGCCCTCCAGCAGCCGCAGCTTGGCCACCCAGTCCAACTCGTCGGCGCAGAGCATCGGGTCCCGGCCCAGCCGGTCCAGGACGCTCTCCCAGCGGTCGAGCACGTCGACGGTCTGCTCGTCGGCGTCGGTGCCGTACCGGTCCTCGACAAAGGACCGGGCCCGCTCCAGGTAGGCCCACTGCAGGTCCAGCGCGGTGAGCCGACGGCCGTCGCGCAGCCGCATGCGGTGCGTCAGTGAGGGGTCGTGGCTGACGGCGCGCAGCTCGCTGACCGGGTCGGCGATGCCGAGGTCGGCGCCGAGCGCCTTCTCCTCGATCATGGTGAGGATCAGGGCGGTGGTGCCGACCTTGAGGTAGGTGGAGATTTCGGAGAGGTTGGCGTCGCCGATGATGACGTGCAGCCGGCGGTACTTGTCGGCGTCGGCGTGCGGCTCGTCGCGGGTGTTGATGATCGGCCGCTTGAGGGTGGTTTCCAGGCCCACCTCGACCTCGAAGAAGTCGGCGCGTTGGGAGATCTGGAAGCCGCTCTGGCCGCCGTCCTGGCCGATGCCGACGCGGCCGGCGCCGCAGACGATCTGGCGGGTGACGAAGAACGGCGTCAGGTACGCCACGATGTCGGCGAACGGCGTCTGCCGGCGCATCAGGTAGTTCTCGTGGGCACCGTAGCTGGCGCCCTTGTTGTCGGTGTTGTTCTTGTAGAGGTGGATCGGTTGGGTGCCCGGGATGGTGGCGGCCCGGCGGGACGCCTCGGCCATCACCCGCTCGCCGGCCTTGTCCCAGCGCACGATGTCGCGGGGGGTGGTGACCTCCGGGGTGGAGTATTCGGGGTGGGCGTGGTCCACGTAGAGCCGGGCGCCGTTGGTGAGTATCACGTTGGCCAGGCCGAGGTCTTCGTCGGCGAGAGCCTCGGCGGGGTCGTACGCGGCGCCGGAGTAGGTGAAGCCGCGGGCGTCGCGCAGCGGTGACTCTTCCTCGTAGTCCCACCGGGCCCGACCGCCCCGGTTGAGTTCCGGGCGGGCCCCGTAGGCGTTGACCACCTGCGACGAGGTGACCATCGGGTTGGCTCCGGCCTGTCCGGGCACGGAGATGCCGTACTCGACCTCGGTGCCCATGATTCGCCGTACGCTCATGCCGCGCCCCGCTTCAGCTCGCTGACGTACCGGTCCACGCCCCCGCCGGCCGGTGCGTTACCGCTCGATCGGCCCTGCGCTCCAGCCTAGTCCGAATCCGACAGCAACGCCCGCACCGGGCGTGGTCGGCCGGTCGGCCGGTCAGCGAGCATCCGGGGCTGGCTCGGAGATCGCTGACGCCGTCTCGTCGGCCTCGTCGAGGGGGCGCATCGAGACCCGCCAGGCGAGGACGCCGAGCAGTGTCAGCCCGAGCACGCTCGCCAGCAGGGGCGTGATCGAGCCGAGCGGGGGGTGCCAGTCGCCGGCGAAGGGGTTGAAGGTGCGGAAGGTCAGGTATTTGGGCAGCCCGTCCTGCCACCGCACCATCGTCAGGATGAGGACGAAGAGGTGGATCGGCAGGAGCAGGATGACGCTTATTCGGACCAGGGTCCGGCTGCGGGTGGCGTCGAGGCCGCGTTCCTCCCAGACGTACGCGGCGAAGAGCATCACCCCGGCGAGCATCGGCAGCATGTAGCGGCCCTGGGTGACGAACCCGGTCTGCTTGACCAGTGCCACCTGCATCACGGACGGCACCACGGTGCCGGCGACTATCAGGACGAGCAGCCGCCACCGGTCGACCAGCCGGCCGAAGACGAACGCGCCGATCAGTAGTGTCGCGGCGACGAACTGCCAGGTCAGGTAGATCGGCGCGGGCATTCGGGTGTCCAGCCACGAGGTCACGCCGACCATCTGGTCGAGGTAGCCGCGCCACCGGTCGGTTTCGGCGAGGGCGGCCTGGCCGTAGGTGTAGACGTGGCCGCCGTACTTGCCGAGGTCGGAGGTTTTCATCACGACGCCCCAGCCGACCGCGGTGACGGCTGCCACGGCGATGCCGCCGACCCACCACCAGACGGCTTTCTCGCGCACCAGCCGGCCGACGTTGCTCTGCCGCCAGGGGAAGGCGAAGGCGACGAACGCGGCGGCCAGCCAGAGGGGCCCGGTCTGCCGCAGCATGGCGAGCAGCAGTCCGCTGATGCCGGCGAGGATGAGGAGCCCGTGGTGCGGTTTGGGTCGGCGGTCCAGGAACAGCGGGATGGTCGCGGCGAAGAACGCCACGCCGGCGGCGATCTCCACGCCGTTGGGGTTGACGGCGCTGGCCATCTGGGCGGCCATCGGGGTGACGGCGACCAGCAGCCCGGCGATCATCAGACGGCGGCGGGACCAGGTCACCGTCACGACGAACGCGCTGGCGAGCAGCGCCGCGGCGATGCCGGCGCTGATGAACCGGGCGAGCAGCACCCCGGACCAGCCCGGCCAGAGGTCGAGTGGCCAGCCGACCAGGGCGTAGTAGACGGGGTGGTAGCGACCGGCGCCGGTGCCGGCGCGTACGGGGGTGTCGTCGCTGCCCGGTGGGACCGCGCAGGCGGCGGAGACGGCCGGCTTGAACTGCCAGCACTGT
>NZ_JAGPXZ010000300.1:0-6860 GCF_018070305.1 Micromonospora sp. M51
GGTCGGCGACCGCCTCCACGCTCAACGGGGTCTCCTCCAGCAGCCGGCGGGCGAGCAGCACCCGCTGGTTGGTGAGCCAGTCGTGCGGGGTGGTGCCGGTTTCGGCGCGGAACCGGCGGGCGAACGTGCGGGGTGCCATGCCGGCGCGGGCGGCCAGCTCCTCCACGGTGATCGTCCGGTCCAGGTGGCCCATCATCCACTCCAGCACCGGTTCGAGGGTGGGTGCCTCGGGCGCCTTCGGGATGGGCGCCTCGACGTACTGGGACTGGCCGCCGTCGCGGTGCGGCGGGACCACCATCCGCCGGGCCAGCCGGGTCGCGGTGGCCGAGCCGTGTTCCTGGCGGATCAGGTGCAGGCACGCGTCGATGCCGGCCGCGGTGCCGGCGCTGGTGAGGAGCCGGCCGTCCTGGACGTAGAGCGAGTTGCAGCGCACCCGGGCGCGGGGGTGGCGGCGTTGCAGCTCGTCCACGTACCGCCAGTGGGTCGTGCACTCGCGGTCGTCGAGCAGGCCGGCCTCGCCGAGCAGGAAGGCTCCGGAGCAGACGCTGAACAGGTGCGCTCCGCGGGCGTCGGCACGGCGTAGCGCGTCGAGCACCGGGCCGGGGACGGTGGTGCCCTGGCTGTGCGCGGGGATGGCCACCAGGTCGGCCTCGTCGACCGGGCCGAGGTCCGCGTGTGGGGTCAGGTGGAAGCCGGACGAGGTCCGCACGGGATCGCCGTCGGGGCTGCACACCTGGAAGCGGTAGGCGGGGAAACCGTCGGCCGTCCGGTCGGTGCCGAACACCTCGGCGAGTACGCCGAGCTCGAAGGGAGCGACCTGGTCGAGGGCGAGGACGGCAACTGACCGCAGCATGTGACGAGGGTAACCCGACAGGTGGCAGTAAATCGATGACCAATGGCATTCCTGCCACTGTCCGGTTGCTCCGGCAGGTCGCAGACTGGTCTCAGTCCGGTGCGCACCGGCGGCGAAACCGACAGCAACCATGCGAAAGCGAGCGCCGCCATGGAGTTCCTGTTCTTCCTCCTGTTCCTCGTCCTGCTCGTCGCCGCCTCGGCGGCCGGCCTCACCGTCGACAGCCACGACTCGGCCGACTGGAAGCCCAGCGACGACGGCCGCCGCTGGCAGTCACGTACCAACTGATGTGATTGGCGTTGTTTGCCCAGAAAATCCTCGGCGGGACCGCGCCAAAAGGTGCGGCCCCGCCGACGGAGGCCAGCAGACGTACGGCAGGCTAGGAGTCATGGCTGACGGCTCCTGGTACGACGCCGACATCGACCACGTGATCATCTCTGAGGCGCAGATCCGCGAGAAGACGGCGGAGCTGGCCAAGCAGGTCTCCGCCGACTACGCCCACGTGGGCGACGGGCTGCTGCTGGTGTGCGTCCTCAAGGGTGCGGTGATGTTCATGGCGGACTTCGCCCGGGCGCTGGGCCGCAACGGCCCGCCGGCGGAGCTCGACTTCATGGCCATCTCGTCCTACGGCCAGGGCACCACCTCCTCCGGGGTCGTCCGCATCCTCAAGGACCTGGACCGCGACATCGCGGGTCGGCACGTGGTCGTCGTCGAGGACATCGTCGACTCCGGCCTGACGCTCTCCTGGCTGCTGCGCTACCTCGAGTCCCGGTCGGCGGCGAGCGTCGAGGTGGTCGCTCTCTTCCGCAAGCCGGACGCGGTGAAGGTGCCGGTCCCGGTGAAGTACGTCGGCTTCGACATCCCCACCGAGTTCGTGGTCGGGTACGGCCTCGACTTTGGTGAGCGCTACCGGGAGTTGCCCTACGTCGGGGTGCTCAAGCCCGAGGTCTACGCCCGCTCCTGACCACGGGTCCCACCCCGTCGGGGTGGCCCCTCGGGCGTAATGAGCCCAACTCGCATCGGCATCCATCAAGCCGACGTTCAGCGCGCTCTCAGCTGATGCGGTTACCGTGTAGCACGGTGGCCCGGAGGTTACTCCGCGCTCGACCCCCTCGATCGCGTGACCGGGCGTTCGGGTGGCCGAGCCGGACTCCTCGCCACGCCGGCTCCACCCGGACTCGCCGTACGTTGGCTGCGGGGCTGGTGGGCCTGCCCACGGTGCGTGTCGTCGATGTCGAAGGCGCGCCGAGTGCGGAGGCTCGCAGGCTCGCTGTCGGCGTCCTCGGTCTTTTGATGGTGCACGACTGCGGGGCTCGCAAGCTCACTCCTCGCGCACACCGCTGTGATTGTGTACGACTGCGGGGCTCGCAAGCTCACTCCTCGCGTACACGGTGTACCGTCGAATGACCGCGGCGCGGCAGTTTTCGCGTCTCGGGGTCGAGCCGGCCCGCACGGCGGCTCCGGCCGCCGCTCAGCGCGGCGACACCATCAGACGGTCAGGACGTCGATCAGGAGGATGCGGGCGCTCCGGCGCTCGACAACAGTATGGAACGTACGCGTTTCTTCCGCCGACCGGTGGTCTGGATCATCCTGGTCATCCTCGGCGCCGTTGTGCTCAGTCAGCTGTTCACCGCTGGTCCCAGCTACCACCGCGTGGACACTTCCGTTGCGCTCGATCAACTGCACACCGCCAAGATCAATAAGGTTGTCTTCCAGGACAAGGAGCAGACGCTCCAGCTGGATCTGGCCCAGAAGACGAAGTTCGGCAAGACCGAGACCGACCGGATCGAGGCCCAGTTCCCGTACCAGGCTGGCGACCAGATCTGGAACGAGGTGCTGGACGCCAAGGCGGCCAACCGGGTCACCGGCCCCGCCGACGCCAAGGTCTCCTCGGACAGCATCTGGGTGAGCCTGCTGGTCAACCTGCTGCCGATCGCGCTGCTCGTCCTCCTGCTGCTGTTCTTCATGTCGCAGATGCAGGGCGGCGGCTCCCGGGTGCTCAACTTCGGCAAGTCCAAGGCCAAGATGATCACCAAGGACACTCCGAAGACGACCTTCGCGGACGTCGCGGGTGCCGAGGAGGCCGTCGAGGAGCTGCACGAGATCAAGGACTTCCTGCAGAACCCGGCGAAGTACCAGGCCCTGGGCGCCAAGATCCCGAAGGGCGTGCTGCTGTTCGGCCCGCCCGGCACCGGCAAGACGCTGCTGGCCCGCGCGGTCGCCGGCGAGGCCGGGGTGCCCTTCTACTCCATCTCCGGCTCCGACTTCGTCGAGATGTTCGTCGGTGTCGGCGCGAGCCGGGTCCGTGACCTGTTCGAGCAGGCCAAGACGAACGCCCCGGCGATCGTCTTCGTCGACGAGATCGACGCCGTCGGCCGGCACCGCGGCGCCGGCATGGGCGGCGGCCACGACGAGCGGGAGCAGACGCTCAACCAGCTGCTCGTCGAGATGGACGGCTTCGACACCAAGGGCGGGGTCATCCTGATCGCCGCCACCAACCGGCCGGACATCCTCGACCCCGCGCTGCTGCGTCCGGGCCGGTTCGACCGGCAGATCCCGGTCGACGCCCCCGACATGGAGGGCCGCAAGGCCATCCTGCGGGTGCACGCCAAGGGCAAGCCGTTCACCCCCGACGTCGACCTCGACTCGGTGGCCCGGCGCACCCCTGGCTTCAGCGGCGCCGACCTGGCCAACGTGATCAACGAGTCGGCCCTGCTCACCGCCCGTAAGGACCAGCGCGCGATCACCAACGACTCGCTCGAAGAGTCGATCGACCGGGTGATCGCCGGTCCGCAGCGACGGACCCGCGTGATGAGCGACCAGGAAAAGAAGATCACCGCGTACCACGAGGGTGGCCACGCGCTGGTCGCCTGGGCGCTGCCGCACGCCGCGCCGGTGCACAAGGTGACGATCCTGTCCCGTGGCCGCTCGCTGGGCCACACCCTGGTGCTCCCGACCGAAGACAAGTACACCCAGACCCGCGCCGAAATGATCGACACCCTGGCGTACGCGCTGGGCGGTCGGGCCGCTGAGGAACTGGTCTTCCACGAGCCCACCACCGGTGCCGGCAACGACATCGAGAAGGCCACCCAACTGGCCCGCGCGATGATCACCCAGTACGGCATGAGCTCCAAGCTCGGGGCCATCAAGTACGGCACCAGCGGGGACGAGCCGTTCCTCGGCCGCAACATGGGCCACGAGCGGGACTACTCGGACTCGGTGGCCGCCGAGATCGACGGTGAGATGCGGGCACTTGTCGAGCTGGCGCACGACGAGGCCTGGGAGATCCTGGTGGAATACCGGGACGTCCTGGACAACATCGTGCTCGAGCTGATGGAGAAGGAAACCCTCTCCACCGCCGACATGGCGCGCATCTGCTCCCGGGTGGTCAAGCGCCCGCCGCTGGCACCGTACAACGGCTTCGGCAAGCGTCAACCCTCCACCGAGCCGCCCGTGCTCACCCCTGCGGAGAAGGACAAGCTCAAGGCGCAGGCCCAGGCCGACGGCGCGCAGGCGTCGGTCGGCGGCGTGGCGCCGTCCAACAACTCGGACGGCACGCACTGAGCAACGACCCGACGGCCAGCCCCCCACACCGGGAGCTGGCCGTCTCCGCGACCGAACCCGACGGCGACGACGAACTGGACTACGTGGCCGCGCGGCTGATCAGCGGCAAGCTGACCGGCCGCCCCGTCGAGGACGCTGTCGACCTCGGCCGGATCGAGAAGGCCGTCCGCGAGATCCTGATCGCGGTCGGCGAGGACCCGGACCGCGACGGACTCCAACAGACCCCGGCCCGGGTCGCCCGCGCGTACGCCGAACTCTTCGCCGGCCTGCGGGTCGACCCGGCCCAGGTGCTCAGCACCACCTTCGAGGCCAACCACGAAGAGCTGGTCATCGTCCGGGACATCGACGTGATGAGCCTCTGCGAACACCACCTGCTGCCCTTCCGGGGCAGCGCGCACATCGGCTACATCCCCGGCCCCGACGGGCGGATCACCGGCCTGTCCAAGCTGGCCCGGCTCGTCGAGGTCTTCGCCCGCCGCCCGCAGGTGCAGGAGCGGCTCACCTCGCAGGTCGCCGACCTGCTGATGAGCAAACTCGCACCCCGCGGCGTCGTCGTCGTGCTCGAATGCGAGCACATGTGCATGGCGATGCGGGGCATCCAGAAATCCGGCGCCAAGACCATCACGTCGGCCGTACGCGGCATCCTGCAGACGGACTCCAAGTCGCGGGCCGAGGCTATGGCGCTGATCATCCCCCGCTGACAACCCGACGCACACGGCCGGCCGACACCCCCTGGCGGGGACGGCCGGCCGTTGCGTCCCTGGTGCCCGTCAGCCGGCGAGCAGGGCCAGCAGCAGCCCGGCCGTGGCCAGCACCGCCGGCACCAGGCACACCAACGCGCCGAAACGCGCCGTACGGTCCAACCGCTCGGTGGGACTGACCCGGAACAACCGCCCGATGCCGATCCAACCCGCGACGAACGCCACCGCCGGCATCGGCAGCCCACAGATCAGCGCCGCCACGGTCGCCGGTCCCACCCCCGTGGCCGCCAGCACCACGACCTGGATCAACGGCACCAGCAGCGCAAACGGCCCGTACACCAGGAGGTTGCGCGCTCGCGCGGGCCAGGACCCCGGCCGGATCCGGCGGCGTGCGGCCAACGCCGCGTCGGCCGCCTCGGCCCACCCCCGCGCGGACCGCAACGCCGCCAGCACGGCCGCCGGACCACCCGCCATCGACCGGGCCGCCTCCGACACCTCCGGCGGCGACGGCACCAGAGAGATCGCCGGTACGCCCAACTCACGCAGCCGTTCCTGCTGGCTCGCCAGCCCGGTACGGAGCACCGTCAACTCCTCCCGCGCGGCCTCCGCCGACCGGGCCTGCTCACCGGCGGCCGCAGCAGCGCTACGGCGTACCCCGTCCAACTGACGGGCGGCCGCAAGATACCCCGCCCAGGCCGTGCTGGGCTCGACAGCCGGCAGCGTGGCGTCCCCGGTCGCCGCAGCGGCCCGCTGTCGCCCCGGCCCGGTCACCGTCGCGTTCGAATTCACCTCGGCACCCCCCACCCGCGCCACCCGATCAGCCGGCCCCGTCGGCGAACGGCACCAGGACGGTGCCCCGCTCGTCCGGGCCGTCCCAGAGCACCGCCCGGTCGGGGCGCGCGTGCCACTCGACCGGCCGGCCGAAGACCGCGGTGAGCTGCGCGACCGGCACGTCCAGCACTGCCACCGCAGCCAGCTTGTCGACTTCGCCCGCCGGCTCGAACAACGCCGCGAACGGCGGCACCGCACGCCACCAGCCCAGCAGATGCCTGCCCGCCGGAGGCCCGTCCCGCAGTAGCGACCGCAGCCGGTCCACCGGCAACTCCCGAGGACCCGGCCGGTCCAGCCCGAACACCACAAGGTACGTCGGCAGGTCGTCGGCAGTGTCCGCGAACAGCGTCGGCAGATCCACCAACTCGGCCGAATGCCGGGCCGCCAACTCGGCCGTCAACGCCTGCGCCAACGCCCGGGAGCCCGGGTCCGGTGCCGCCACCAGGAAACGGGCGCCACCCGGTGCGTGGTGAGCCGCTGTGCTCCGCGCCGCCGTCGCCAACAGCCCGCCCGCCGCGGTGCCCGAGCCCAGCACCGCGAGGTTGCGCCCGGCCGCCGGCCCCAACGGCACCGCAACCGTCGAACGGGCCACGTCCACCGCCCGGCCCAACAGGGCGGCCGGCCCGTGCGCCTGCCCCGCCAAGGCCGCCCGATGGCGCGGATCGTTGCCGAGCAGAGGCCGGGCGTAACCAGCGAAGACCACCGGCGGTACCGACCCCGTCGGACGCGCCGCCCACAACTCGTGCCGCAACGCCTCCACGACCTCCGGATGATCCTGCGGATCCGGGTGACGGATCAACCGCTCATGACCCCGGATCGCCCCCCGCGGACCGCCGAGCCCACCGGCCGTGTTCACCACCGCACTGCCCACCGGCAGACCGGCGGCCGAGTCGTTCGTCGGCTCCAGTACC
>NZ_JAGPXZ010000301.1:0-6831 GCF_018070305.1 Micromonospora sp. M51
GCCGCGGCCGACGCTTGCTCGCGAGCCTGCCCCCTCGACCGACCGCCCCGCACCCGGCACCATCCCGGAGCTACCGGGGGTCTACCGCTTCCGCGACGGCACCGGCCGGGTGATCTACGTCGGCAAGGCGCGCAATCTGCGCAGCCGGCTCAACTCCTACTTCGGCGACGTCTGGAACCTGCACGAGCGCACCCGTCAGATGGTCACCACCGCCGAGTCGGTGGACTGGATCACCGTCGGCACCGAGGTCGAGGCGCTCCAGCAGGAGTTCACCTGGATCAAGCAGTACGACCCGCGGTTCAACGTCCGCTACCGCGACGACAAGTCGTACCCCTATCTCGCCGTCACCCTCGACGAGGAGTACCCGCGGCTGCAGGTGATGCGCGGCGCCAAGCGCAAGGGCGTGCGTTACTTCGGCCCGTATTCGCACGCCTGGGCGATCCGGGAGACCCTCGACCTGCTGCTGCGGGTGTTCCCCGCCCGGACCTGCTCCGCCGGGGTGTTCAAGCGGGCCGGTCAGGTCGGTCGTCCCTGCCTGCTCGGCTACATCGGCAAGTGCTCGGCCCCGTGCGTCGGCGCTGTCTCCGCCGACGAGCACCGGGCCATCGTCGACGGGTTCTGCGATTTCATGGCCGGGCGCACCGACACCATGGTCCGCAAGATCGAACGCGAGATGACCGAGGCGAGCGAGCAACTGGAGTTCGAGCGGGCCGCCCGGCTGCGCGACGACGTGGCAGCGCTGCGCCGGGCCATGGAGAAGCAGACAGTGGTGCTGGGCGACGGCACCGACGCGGACGTGGTCGCGTTCGCCGACGACCCGCTCGAGGCGGCCGTGCAGGTCTTCCACGTCCGCGACGGCCGGGTCCGCGGCCAGCGCGGCTGGGTGGTGGAGAAGACCGAGGACCTGACCACCGGAGACCTGGTGCACCACTTCTGCACCCAGGTGTACGGCGGCGAGCACGGCGAGGCCGACGTGCCCCGCGAGCTGCTCGTGCCCGAGCTGCCAGCGGACGCCGACGCACTTGCCGACTGGCTCTCCAGCCACCGGGGCAGTCGGGTGTCGCTACGGGTGCCGCAGCGTGGCGACAAGCGCTCCCTGATGGAGACGGTGGAACGCAACGCCAAGGACGCGCTGGCCCGGCACAAGCTGAAGCGCTCCGGTGACCTGACCACCCGGGGCAAGGCACTGGACGAGATCAGCGAGGCGCTGGGCATGAGCACGTCGCCGCTGCGCATCGAGTGTTTCGACATCTCCCAGATCCAGGGCACCGACGTGGTCGCCAGCATGGTGGTCTTCGAGGACGGGCTGCCCCGCAAGAGCGAGTACCGGCGGTTCATCGTCCGGGGCGCCACCGACGACCTCTCCGCGATGTCCGAGGTGCTGCGCCGCCGCTTCGCCCGCTACCTGGACGCCAGGGCCGAGACGGGCGAGGTGGGCGTGGAGTCGGCCGACGACCAGGCCGCCCCGCAGGATGCGGTCGAGCCGCAGGTCGGCGTCCTGATCGATCCGACGACCGGCCGGCCGCGCAAATTCGCGTACCCGCCGCAGCTGGTGGTCGTCGACGGCGGTGCCCCACAGGTCGCAGCCGCCGCGCAGGCCCTGGCCGACCTGGGCATCGACGACGTGGCGCTGTGCGGGCTGGCCAAGCGGCTGGAGGAGGTGTGGCTGCCGGACGACGAGTTCCCGGTCATCCTTCCGCGTACCTCGGAAGGGCTCTACCTGCTGCAACGGGTGCGTGACGAGGCCCACCGGTTCGCCATCACCTTCCACCGGCAACGCCGCTCGAAGCGGATGACCGAGTCGGCACTCGACCACGTGCCCGGCCTGGGGGAGGTCCGGCGCAAAGCGCTGTTGCGGCACTTCGGTTCGCTCAAGCGACTCTCGGCCGCAACTGTCGAAGAGATCACGGAGGTGCCGGGGGTCGGTCGGCGCACCGCCGAGGCGATCCTGGCCGCCCTCGACAAGGACACGAAGGCCGTCGACGGCGCGGAGGCGAAACCCAACGCCTGATCCTGTGATGCCGGGGTGTCCCGGGTGCGAAGCAGGCGTGATCGACTCGGGTTTCATGAAGTCGCGGTGTCCCAGGCGCGCGGATGCCGCGTCTTCCTGAAACCCGAGTCGATCATGCCGCTGTGTCCGCTGTGTCCGGGTCGCCAGCCGTCGAGGCAGGCGTCGGGTCGGCGGTTTGTCGGGTTTGGGTGGGGGTGTCGGGTGGTCGGGGCCACCCCGCGCGTGGAATCGGGGGCCGGGCGGGGTCGTTATACCTGGCAGACCACCGCGCCCCCGGCCCGGTGGAGAGCAGCCGCCGGGAACACCCGCCCGGCCGCCCCGGTTACATCCACCGCACGGCCAAGCACCACCGGCCAGCCCCGGGCACGCCGAACCAGCCAGCCCCCGAGCACCACAACAGGGCCGACGGGCCGGCGGAATGACCCGCCACCGCCAACCGTTACACCCTGTCCCGACGCCGACCCCAGCGGGTCGCCGGGCCCCCACGAACCTCCGCACCGCCACGCACCCCGCGTTGAATGCCCGTGCGGTTTCCCCCGATGCAGAGGAGCACGCCATCATGCGTACCGATCTGATCCGTAAGACCGCCCTGACCGCCGCCGGCCTCGCCTTCACCGGCGGCGCCATCGCCGGCCCCGTCACCACCGCTTTCGCCGCCCCGAACACCAGCAAGCCGGCGTCGCAGACCCAGACCGACCGCAAGCCCGCCGGTGAGCGTCAGCTGGGTGTGCGCTACGAGGCCCAGCCGAACTTCTACTACTGCGGCCCCGCCGCCGCCCGCAACGCCCTGTCCGTGCAGGGCAAGGACATCAGCGTGGACGCCATGGCCAAGGAGATGGGCACCACCGAAGCCGGCACCAACTCCATCAACGACATCACCCCCGTGCTGAACAAGGAGACCGGTAAGAACGACGCCTACCGGTCGGTGGAGATCAGCACGCCCGCCGCGGATGACAAGCAGACCGACACGCTGCGCGCCGACGTTGTGAAGACCGTCGACGACGGCCGGGCCGTGGTCGCGAACATCGCCGGCACCACCACCGACACCGACGGTGGTATCCACTCCTTCGAGGGCGGGCACTACATCAGCGTCGTCGGCTACCGCGATGGCGGGAACGTGGTGAAGATCGCCGACTCCGCCGACCCGGACACCGCCTCCTACGAGGTCACCGTCGAGCACCTCGCGGACTGGATCGCCACCCGCGGCTACGCCACCAGCTGACACCAGCACGCCAGCACACAGCACGCCAGCACACAGCACCCCAGCACCCCAGCACACCGCCGAAGGGCCGGACCCCACCACGGGGCCCGGCCCTTCGGCGTGCCTCAGTCGGTGGCGAGGACGGCCAGGATCTGCTCGCCGTACTTGGCGAGTTTGTTCTCGCCGACCCCACTGACCCGGGACAGGTCGGCCAGTGTGCGGGGCGCGTCGCTGGCGATCTGTCGCAGGGTGGCGTCGTGGAAGATCACGTACGCCGGAACGCCCTGCTCTTTGGCGGTGGTCGCTCGCCAGCCGCGCAGCCGCTCGAACAGCGACGCGGCGGCCGGGGTCAGCTCGGCCACGACGGTGGCCGAGCCGCGCGGCTTCGACGAGCGGCTCGATGGCGCCTTCTCCGGCTCGCGGCGCATGGTGACGGTGCGGCGACGACCCAGGACGTCGGCGCTGGCCTCGGTCAACGCCAGCGTGCCGTAGTCACCCTCCACGGCGAGCAGCCCTTCGGCGAGCAACTGCCGGACCACGCCCCGCCACTCGGCCTCACTGAGCTCGGCGCCGATGCCGAAGACGGTCAGCGAGTCGTGACCGTACTGGCTGATCTTGTCGGTCTGCTTGCCGAGCAGGATGTCGATGCAGTGCCCGGCACCGAAGCGCTGGTTGCGTTCGCGGTCGAGGCGGAAGACGGTGGACAGCAACTTCTGGGCGGCGACAGTGCCGTCCCAGGACTCCGGTGGGGTGAGGCAGGTGTCGCAGTTGCCGCAGGCGGTCGTCGTCGTCTCGCCGAAGTATTCGAGCAACTGGACCCGCCGGCAGCGGACCGTCTCGCAGAGGGCGAGCATCGCGTCCAGGTGGGCGGCGAGGTTGCGGCGGTGGGCGAGGTCGCCGTCGGACGTCTCGATCATCTTGCGTTGCTGGACGACGTCCTGCAGCCCGTACGCCAGCCAGGCGGTGGACGGCAGGCCGTCCCGGCCGGCGCGGCCGGTCTCCTGGTAGTAGCCCTCGACGGACTTGGGCAGGTCGAGGTGGGCGACGAACCTGACGTCGGGCTTGTCGATGCCCATGCCGAAGGCGATGGTGGCCACCATGACCAGGCCGTCCTCGCGCAGGAAGCGTTGCTGGTTGGCGGCGCGGGTGCCCGCGTCCAGCCCTGCGTGGTAGGGCAGGGCGGCGATGCCGTTGGCGGTGAGGAACTCCGCCGTCTTGTCGACCGAGGCCCGGGACAGGCAGTAGACGATGCCGGCGTCGCCGGGGTGCTCGTCGCGCAGCAGGGTCAGCAGCTGCTTGCGGGGCTCGCGCTTGGGCACGATCCGGTATTGGATGTTGGGCCGATCGAAGCTGGCCACGAAGTGCCGGGCGTCGTCGAGCTTGAGTCGGGTCGCGATCTCGGTGCGGGTGGCGCTGGTCGCGGTGGCGGTCAGCGCGATCCGGGGGACCTGCGGCCAGCGTTCGTGCAGCATCGACAGCGCGAGGTAGTCGGGGCGGAAGTCGTGCCCCCACTGGGACACGCAGTGCGCCTCGTCGATCGCGAACAGCGAGATGCGCCCGCGGTCCAGCAGGGCGAGGGTGGACCGGACGCCGAGCGCCTCCGGCGCCAGGTAGAGCAGGTCCAGCTCACCGGCGACGAAGGCGGCCTCCACCCGCCGCCGGGCGTCCAGGGTCTGGGTCGAGTTGAGGAACCCGGCGCGCACGCCGACCGCGGTGAGCGCGTCCACCTGGTCCTGCATGAGCGCGATCAGCGGGGACACCACGACCGCCACCCCTTCGCGGACCAGGGCCGGGATCTGGTAGCACAGGGACTTGCCGCCACCGGTGGGCATCAACACCAGCGCGTCGCCGCCGGCGACCACGTGGTCGATCACGTCCTGCTGGAAGCCACGGAACGCGTCGTAGCCGAAGACCCGGCCCAGCACATCCAGGGCATCGGAGGCGGTACGCAGGTCGGTGGGAGAAGCCATCCGGGGAGTCTACGAGCCGACCCCGACAGCGCCCGCCCGGCGCACCCGGACCGGTGCGCCGGCCGGGGGAGCGGTCCGGGCGCGATCGGCATGAACCCAGCCGTACGCGGTGTCGGGAGGGCGACCGTCGCACGGTCCGCGGGGCATCGCCCGGCCACGGGTGCCCGGTCCTGACCCGACGGCGGGATAGAGTCGCTGATTGACCAATCGCGGCCGAAGGCGGCCGCGGCGCCACGGCTTGGGGGTACGGGTGAGCGAGGCGCGCACAGCCGGTGACCGGATCGACGGCCCGGAGGCCGACGACGAGCAGTTGGCGGCCGAGTCGGAAACCACTCTCGTGGTGGTCACCGGCCTCTCCGGGGGTGGCCGCAGCACTGTCGCCCGGGCGTTGGAGAACGTCGGCTACTACGTCGTGGACAACCTGCCGCAGGCCCTGATGCTGGACATGGCCGAGCTGGCGTTCAAGGCGGGCGGTGCGGCCCGGCGTACCGCCATGGTGCTGGACGTGCGGTCGCGGGCCTTCTCCACTGACCTGGCCGGGGCCATCCGGGAGCTCAAGGAGCGCGGGTTCTCGCCCCGGGTGGTCTTCGTCGACGCCGACGACGAGGTGCTGATTCGGCGGTTCGAGAGTGTTCGGCGTTCGCACCCGTTGCAGGGTGACGGGCGGTTGGCCGACGGCATCGCCGTGGAGCGCGGTCTGCTGGAGGAGGCCCGCGACCAGGCCGACGTGATCATCGACACCAGCCACCTGAACGTCAACCAGCTCCGGCGGCGCATCGAGGAGCTGTTCGGCGGCGAGGACGCCCGCCGGCTGCGGGTCACCGTGTTGTCGTTCGGCTTCAAGTACGGCCTGCCACCGGACGCCGACTTCGTGCTGGACGCCCGCTTCCTGCCCAACCCCTACTGGGTGCCGGAGCTGCGTGAGCACACCGGGCGGGAGGAGGCGGTCAGCGCGTACGTGCTGGGTCAGGAGGGCGCGGACGCCTTCGTCGCCTCGTACGCCGACCTGGTCAACGCCACCACTACCGGCTTCGAGCGGGAGGGCAAGCGGTACCTCACCGTCGCCGTGGGCTGCACCGGCGGCAAGCACCGCAGCGTGGCCATCGCCGAGGAGTTGGCCAGCCGACTGCGGCACTCCGGGCTGGCGGCGAACGCCCAGCACCGTGACCTGGGGCGGGAATGACGACCCGGCGGGTGGTGGCGTTCGGCGGCGGGCATGGGCTGTCCGCCTCGTTGCGCGCGTTGCGCCACTGCGCTCCCGAACTCGACCTCGACATCACGGCGGTGGTGACGGTGGGTGACGACGGCGGCTCCAGTGGTCGGCTGCGGGCCGAGCGGGGTGGTCTGCCCCCGGGTGATCTGCGTCAGGCGCTCGTGGCGTTGGCCGGGGACCACCCGGCCACCCGGCGCAGCGCCGGGCTGTTCCAGCACCGCTTCGCCGCCATGCCGGTGGGCGTACCCCGGTCCGACGGGACCGACCCGGGCTCGGCGGCGGGCGACGACCCGGGCCCGGACAGCCCGGCCGCCCCGCACGGTGCGGCCCCGCGCGGCACCGACGGGGCGTCGGCCGGCACTGACGGTCTGACCGGGCACGCGGTGGGCAACCTGGTGCTCTGCGGCCTGATGGAGCTGCTCGGCGACCCGGTGGC
>NZ_JAGPXZ010000302.1:0-6819 GCF_018070305.1 Micromonospora sp. M51
CGTCATGTCCACGGGTTCGAAGGGCAGGGTGCTGGCTGGCTCGACCGCCGCGTAGCCGGTGGCCGGCCAGACGGGCAGCCCATTCTTGACGATCTTCACACGGACGCCGTCGGCGCCGGAGCCGCCGCCGGCACGAATGCCGTCGAGGTCGGCGCCGACGCGCACCGTGCCGGCTCGTGGCGCCGTCCAGACCCGCACCGAGTCGCGGTTGCCATCCGGATGCCAGCCGATGGAGTCCAGCAGTGAGAACGCCGAGGTGCCGTGCCAGCGCTGGTCGCTGTCCGACCACGTCATGTCGGTGTACGCGGTGCCGTCGTACTCCTGGTAGCGCACTCCGTTCTCACCCTGCTTCTTGCTGGCATCGGTGCTCAGGCTGACGGTGTTGCGGTCGAATCCGGCGGCGTTCAGGGTCACCTTCTGCCGGTACAACCAGCGCATGTGCTTCGGGAGGTCGACTCCGTCGTGCGGCCAGCGGAAGAAGTAGCCGTAGTAGACGTAGAACTGCTGGCCCACGACGCCATTGGTGGAACCGTCGACCCCGACGATGGTCTCGTAGGGCTGAAGGGTGGCCTTGCTGTTCGCGTTGCTGCTCAGGAGCCACGACGGGGTGTCGAAGCGTGCCGGGTCGTCGCCGAACGCAAGGAAGATGCCCTGGCCCTGGCCGCCGCTGCCACCGGTGAGCAGGTACTTGCCGAGGTAGGTGCTGTAGGCGGCGCCGGCGTGGGAGTCGTAGGAGTTCGTCGGGCTGGCAGCGACGACCTCGGTGGCCTGTCCGTGCATG
Organism: Micromonospora sp. M51; assembly: GCF_018070305.1. Taxonomy (NCBI): domain Bacteria; kingdom Bacillati; phylum Actinomycetota; class Actinomycetes; order Micromonosporales; family Micromonosporaceae; genus Micromonospora; species Micromonospora sp. M51. The sequence continues at coordinate 782 of NZ_JAGPXZ010000302.1, forward strand.
CCGGGCTCGTTCCAGGCGCCTCCGTGGTATTTGGTCCACGGGCTGACCGTGCCGCGTTTGGCGGCGTCGATCACCTCGGCAACCGGGGCGCGGGCGACGACCGGCATGCCGAACTCGGTGAAGTACACGTGGAAGAAGCCGTCCTTGAGCACGAATGGCATTCCGCCGATGTTGTCGGTCGAACCGTCGGGTGCCTTTTTACGGGCGGCGAGTGTCTTGCCCAGCAGGGTGAAGTGCTCCCCGTTGTCGATGGAGTACGCCAACCCGCCGGCCCACCACCCCGACGTCTGCGGGTCGGCGTTCTCGATGTGGCAGAACGCGAGTAGGTGACCCTCCTCGGTGCGGTACACGCTCGCGATCCACCACTGCCCGTCGAGGCCGTGCGGATTGCGGAACCGGTTGGCCGTCGTGTCGGCGTACACCCTTACCTGCGCGGGACGGGCGAGGTCGCCGCGGAACTTCTGCACCTGCCGGCCAAAATCCGAGGAGTGGTAGAAGTCGAACTGGCTGCCGTTGGGGACGACCGACAGGCTGGCATCCAGGGCGGTGCGCTCACCGATCCGGTCGAAGTCGGCGGGATTCATGACCAGTTCGGCCTGGTCGAGAGTGAACTTCGGCTCGTAGTCGTAACTGATCCGCGGATTCCACGAGAGCCCGTCGTGCAGCCCCGTCCCTGCCCGGTTCGCGTGGAACAGGAGCGTGTCGCCGGCGTTGACGGCGGTGGTGAAGACGTGTTGGGCCATGAAGGCGGGTCGCAGGTGCTGGAAGTCGGCCGACGGCCACACCTTGCTCGTCGTGCCGCCGCTACGCTTGCGGACGAAGGTCCGGACACCGTCGACGTTCGTGATGTCGGGGTCGATGTAGGTCTGGTGGTCCATGGTGCCGCGCACCGTGACCGCGCCACCCCGTGGCGCCGTCCAGGCGATGACCGCGTCATTGGTGTCCGGGTGAAGCCCGCTGCGGCTGATGACGCAGAACTCGCAGTTGCCCCGCCACCGGTCCCGCGTCGGCTCCCACACCATCGGTGTGTAGGCGACACCGTCCCACTGCAGGTAGGACCACTGGTTCGCGCCCTGCGTGTTGGAAAATCCCAGAGCGAACTGGTAGTCGTCCGGCACGACGGTCGGCGCGGCCTCGGCGGGTGTCGGGCGCAGCGCAGGTGTGCCGACGAGGTTCGCGGCGCCGAGCACCAGCGCCAGCGCCAAGACCCCGTGACGCAGTGGGTTCCGAAGCATGATCACGTGGTCTCCAGCGGCTCGTGGACAGTCCGGCACACGCTAGAGGATCAGCCCGCTCCGCGGTGGCCCATGCCCGGAGCGAGGGGGCGCACGCGGCGACAGGGTGTCGCCGCGAACCCGCGGGCCGTCAAGTGCGGCACCGACACCCCACCTCGTCGTACGGTGTGTGGCGTGGCCACGGCGGCGGAGGAGATCCAGGTTGGCGAGCGGCTGGTCCGCGTCTCCAGCCCCGACAAGCCCTACTTCCCGGAGCGTGGGCTGACCAAGCTGGACGTGGTCCGCTACTTCCTGGCGGTGGGTGACGGCATCCTGCGCGCGCTGCGGGATCGGCCGACCATGCTCGAACGCTGGCCCCGTGGGGTCTTCGAGGGCGCGACGATCGCCACCCGGCAGACCAACCGGGGCGACGCGTTCTACCAGAAGCGGCTGCCGGCGGGCGCTCCCGAGTGGGTGCGGACCGCGCACATCACCTTCCCCAGTGGCCGTACCGCCGACGAGGTGGCGCCGAGCGAGCTGGCGGTGGTCATCTGGGCCGCCAACCTGGGCACCCTGCGGTTCCACCCGTGGCCGGTCACCGCCGCCGACGTGGAACGCCCCGACCAGCTGCGCATCGACCTGGACCCGATGCCCGGCGTCGGCTTCGAGCAGGTGGTACCGGTGGCGCACGAGGTGCGGGCGTTCCTCGCCGAGCTGGGCATGACCGGCTACCCGAAGACGACCGGCGGCCGGGGCCTGCACGTCTACCTGTCGATCGAGCCGCGGTGGAGCTTCGGTGACTGCCGTCGGGCGGTGCTCGCGTTGGGCCGGGAAATGCAGCGCCGGCTGCCGGACCTGGTCACCACGACCTGGTGGCGCGAGCAGCGGGACCGGCCGGTCTTCGTCGACTACAACCAGATGGCCCGGGACCACACGGTGACCTCGGCGTACTCGATCCGGCCCACGCCGGCCGCGCTGGTCTCCGCGCCGCTGGACTGGTCGGAGCTGGACCGGGTCCGCCCGGAGGACTTCGACGTGCTCAGCATGCCGGCCCGGTTCGCCGAGCGCGGCGACCCGCACGCCGGCCTGGACGGTGACCGGCACTCGCTGGAGCCGTTGCTGGAGTTGGCCGACCGCGACGGGCTGGAGGCCCCGCCGGAGCGGTGAGCCCAGCCGGTCACGCCCAGGGACTGCCGGCCCCGTCGAACTCCTCGAAGACCAGCCAGGTGCGGGTGGACAGCACCCCGGGAATGCTCTGCACCCGGCCCAGCACCACGTCGCGCAGCGCGGCGTTGTCCGGTGCGCGCACCAGCGCGAGCACGTCGTGGTCACCGCCGAGCAGTGCGGCGTGCTCGATGTAGCGCACCCGGGCCAGCTCGGCCGACACCTCCCGCCAGGTGTTCTGCTCGATGGTCAGGGCGATGTACGCCGACGTGCCCAACCCGGCCGCCTCGGGCGCCACCTGGGCCCGGAACCCGGTGATCACCCCGTCGCGCAGCAACCGCTCCACCCGCGCGTACGCGTTGGTGCGGGAGATGTGGATGCGTTCGGCGAGGGTGCGCACCGACGTTCTACCGTCGCGGACCAGCTCGTCGAGGATCCGCCGGTCGACCTCGTCCAACGCTCGGGCCGATCGTCCCGATCCCGCGCCCCCGCTCGCTTCGTCGGCGGTCTCCTGGCTCACTACTGGGCCCTCCGCATGCCAACCGTCCCGCCTTCTGTGTCGATCTTGAGTCAATCATCCACAAGCGGAAGCATAGGCTCACCACACGTCCCAGGAGGTTCCGCCGTGACGACCACTCCCCAGGCGGTCCGCAGGGCATCCCCGCGCGCCCGTCGAACGGTCACCCCGCCCGACCCGGCCCGCTCGTTGCTGCCGGACGCCGAGCCGGTCCGCCTGCTCGCCCAGGACGGCACGCCGCTGCCCGCCCGCGCCGACTACCCCGAACCAGCCGCCGAGGTGCTGCACGAGCTGTACCGCCGGATGGTGCTCGGCCGGCGCTTCGACACCCAGGCGACCGCCCTGACCAAGCAGGGCCGGCTCGCCGTCTACCCGTCCTCGCGAGGCCAGGAGGCGTGCCAGGTCGGCGCGGTCCTCGCGGTCCGCGACACCGACTGGGTCTTCCCCACGTACCGCGAGTCGATGGCGCTGGTTGCCCGGGGCATCGACCCGGTCGAGGTGCTCACCCTGCTGCGCGGCGACTGGCACTGCGGCTACGACCCGACCGAGGTACGCACCGCACCGCAGTGCACCCCGCTCGCCACCCAGTGCGTGCACGCCGCCGGGCTGGCCCACGGTGAGGCGTACCAGGGTCGCGACACCGTGGCGCTGGCCTTCATCGGCGACGGCGCCACCAGCGAGGGCGACTTCCACGAGGGGGTCAACTTCGCCGCCGTGTTCAAGGCGCCGGTGGTCTACTTCGTGCAGAACAACAAGTACGCGATCAGCGTGCCGCTGTCCCGGCAGACCGCCGCGCCGTCGCTGGCCTACAAGGGCGTCGGCTACGGCGTACCCAGCGAGCAGGTCGACGGCAACGACCCGGTAGCGGTGCTCGCCGTGCTCACCCGCGCGGTCGCCCACGCCCGGGCCGGCAAGGGACCGTTCCTGGTCGAGGCGCACACCTACCGGATGGAACCGCACACGAACGCCGACGACGCCAGCCGCTACCGCGACGGCGCCGAGGTCGACGCCTGGCGGGACCGGGACCCGATCGCCCGGCTGGAGACCTACCTGCGCGCCCGCGGCGTGCTCGACGACGCGGCGGTCGCCGAGATCGCCGAGCAGGCCGAGGCGTACGCGGCGGACCTGCGGACCCGGATGAACGCGCAGCCCGCTGTCGACCCGCTGAGCCTCTTCGACCACGTCTACGCCGAACCCACCCCGCAGCTGATCGAACAGCGTGAGCAGGTCCGCGCCGAACTGGCCGCCGCCCGCGCCGAGGAGGGTGACGCCTGATGGCCACCACCATGGCGAAGGCGCTCAACACCGCGCTCGCCGACGCGCTCGCCGCCGACGACCGGGTCGTCGTCTTCGGCGAGGACGTCGGCGCGCTCGGCGGCGTCTTCCGGATCACCGACGGCCTGCAGGCCCGCTTCGGCGACAAGCGCTGCTTCGACACCCCCCTCGCCGAGGCCGGTATCGTCGGCTTCGCCGTCGGCCTGGCCATGTCCGGCCTGCGCCCGGTGGTCGAGATGCAGTTCGACGCGTTCGCGTACCCGGCGTTCGAGCAGATCGCCTCGCACGTGGCGAAGCTGCGCAACCGCACCCGGGGCGCGCTGAGCGTGCCGATCGTCATCCGGGTGCCGTACGCGGGCGGGATCGGCGGGGTCGAGCACCACTGCGACTCGTCCGAGGCGTACTACGCGCACACCCCCGGGCTGAAGGTGGTCACCCCGGCCACCGTCGACGACGCGTACTCGCTGCTGCGCGAGGCGATCGACGACCCCGACCCGGTGGTCTTCATGGAGCCCAAGAAGCTCTACTTCGCCAGCGCCGACGCGTCGCTCCCGGCCCGCACCGAGCCGTTCGGCCGGGCCGTCGTGCGCCGCCCCGGTCGGGACGCCACGCTGGTGGCGTTCGGGCCGGCGGTGCCGGTCGCGCTGGCGGCCGCCGAGGCCGCCCGCGAGGAGGGGTGGGACCTGGAGGTCGTCGACGTGCGCACGATCGTCCCGGTCGCCGCCGCCACCATCACCGCCTCGGTCCGGCGGCCCGGCCGGTGCGTGGTGATCCAGGAGGCGGCCGGCTTCGCGGGCGTCGGCGCGGAGATCGCCGCCCGGGTGCAGGAGCGCTGCTTCCACGCGCTGCACGCCCCGGTGCTGCGGGTCGCCGGGCTGGACATCCCGTACCCGGCGCCGATGCTGGAGCACACCCACCTGCCCGGCGTGGACCGGGTGCTCGACGCGGTGGCCCGCCTGCAGTGGGACGACCAGCCGGACGCGCGTTGGGCGGCGGCATGACCACCGTCGAACGGACGCAGGTCTTCCTCCTGCCCGACCTGGGCGAAGGGCTGAGCGAGGCCGAGATCGTCGAGTGGCGGGTCGCCGTGGGAGACATCGTCACCGTCGACCAGAGCGTGGTCGAGGTGGAGACCGCCAAGGCCGTCGTCGACGTGCCCTGCCCGTACGCCGGCCGGGTGGTCACCCTGCACGGCGCGGCCGGTGAGGTACGCCCGGTCGGCCAGCCGCTGATCACCATCGCGCCGTTGGACGGGGGCGACGAGCCCGCCGGGCACGCCACCTACCGCGAGGAGGAGCGGGCCGGCTCCGGCAACGTGCTCATCGGGTACGGCACCGGCCACGGCACCACCACCCGCCGTCGGCGTCGGCCCCGCCTGACGGTCGCCCCCGAACCGGCCGACACCGCACCGACCGGCGCGGTTGCCGGTGGCCCGACCGGCGACCCGGCACCATCGCCCTCCGCTCTGGTCATCTCGCCGATCGTGCGGCGGCTGGCCCGCGAGCACGGCGTCGACCTCGGCACCGTGCGGGGCACCGGGCCCGGCGGGGTGATCCGCCGCGCCGACGTGGAGGCCGCGCTGGCCGCCCCCGCCGCCCGGCTCGCCGCCGTGCCCGACCCGCACGTCGCCCTCGCGCCGACCGGGGACGGCGACGTGATCGTCCCGCTCACCGGCGTGCGCAAGGTGATCGCCGACAAGCTCTCCCGCAGCCGGCGGGAGATCCCCGAGGTGACCATCTGGGTCGACGTGGACGCCACCGGGCTGCTGGAGACTCGCGCGGCGATCAACGCGGCGACGCCCGACGCGCCGGTCAGCATCCTGGCCCTGCTGGCCCGGATCTGCCTCAGCGGGCTGCGCCGGTTCCCGC
>NZ_JAGPXZ010000303.1:0-6817 GCF_018070305.1 Micromonospora sp. M51
GAACGGTTCACCGTCCCGGTGGTGCCCGAGCCCGGCTCGCTCGTCGAACCGACCCGGCCCAGCCGACGCCGACGGGAGGAGGAGCCGGCGGCCTACCGCGACACCGAACGGTCCTCGCGCGGCCGGCGCGCCGAGGAGGAGCCGACGACCCGCCGGTCGACCCGCCGCAGCGTGGACGAGACCGACATCCGTCGACGCGACGAGGAGGAGGCCGAGCCGGTGACCCGGCGGCGCGCCTCGCGTACCCGCGACGAGGTGGCACCGGCCGGCCGGCGGCGCGTCGACGAGCCGGCCGCCGAGCGGTCCCGTCGCCGGTCCCGCAGCGAGGACGACGGCAGCCGCTACTCGGCGCCGCCGCGGCCGACCCTCGACGAGGCCGAGGAGCCGTGGGACAGTCCACGCCGGTGGCAGGCCGACGAGCCGATCTCGGCCGGCCCGATCTCCAGCAGCCCGATCTCGTCGGCGCCGCGCAGCGGCAGCGGCCGGCACAGCGCCGAGGACGACCTGCCCGAGGAGCCGGACTACTGGCGTCCGCCGGCCCGGTACGTGCCGGACGAGGTGCCCGTCGACGACACCCCCACCCTTGTCGACCTGGCGTCACGGCGGGCCAAGCGGGCAGCCGGCGAGGGCCGGTCCAAGCGGCGCAAGGCCAGCGCCGACGCGGTGGACGGGGCGTACTGGGCCGGGCTGCGGGGTGAGGCGAAATGATGCGCACCGCCGTGCCACCGGTCGCCTGTGTGGGCGAGCCCCGGCTCACCGCCGGCTTCGCCGAGTACGGCCGACTCGACCTGATCGCGCACGAGGAGGTGCACGGACCGATCGGCCCGATGGAGCCGGCGCAACTGCTCCGGCTCGCCGAGGGCATGCAACTCAAGGGCAAGGGCGGGGCAGGGTTCCCGTTCGCCCGCAAACTGCGCGCGGTGCTGGAGTCCTGCGAGCGGCAGGACCTCGCCGCCGTGGTGGTGGTCAACGCCACCGAGGGGGAGCCGGCCAGCTGGAAGGACAAGGTGCTGCTGACCCGCGCCCCGCACCTGATCCTGGACGGCGCGGCGCTGGCCGCGTACGCCCTGGACGCCGACGAGATCGTGATCGGCGTGGCGGACGACGGGGTCGGCCGGGACTCGCTGATGGACGCCCTCGACGAGCGCCGGATGCCGGTGCAGACAACGATCGTCACAGTGCCACACCGGTTCATCTCCGGCGAGGGCGGCGCACTTGTCAACGGGATCAACGGGCTGCCGCACATCCCGCCGGGCACCAAGAAGCGCTCCAGCGACTCCGGGGTCAGCGGCCTGCCCACCCTGCTGTCCAACGCCGAGACGTACGCCCAGCTCGCCGTCGGCGCCCGACTGGGCCCGTACGAGTACGCGGCGCTCGGTACCGACGACGAGCCGGGCACCGTGCTGCTCACCGTGACCGGGGCGGCCGGCCGACCGGCCGTTGTGGAGTGCACCGCCGGCATGCCGCTGCGCGACGTCCTCGACCTGTGCGAGGTGCCGGACGTCCAGGGCATCCTGATGGGCGGCTACCACGGCAAGTGGATCACCCCGGAGGCGGCGGAGAAGGCCGAGGTCTCTCGCAAGGGCCTGGCGGCGGTCGGCGGCACGCTCGGCGCGGGCATCATCGTCCCGCTCGGTGTCGACACCTGCCCGCTCGGGGAGGCCGCCCAGGTGGTGCGTTACCTGGCCGGTGAGTCCGCCGGGCAGTGCGGACCGTGCAAGATGGGCCTGCCGGACCTGGCCCGCGCGGTGGACCTGGCCGTCGCCGGCAGCCAACCGGCCGACGTGGTGCGGGCCGCGGCCGGCGAGGTGAAGGGCCGGGGCGCGTGCAGCCACCCCGACGGCACCGCCCGGTTCGCGCTCTCCGCGATCGAGGTCTTCGCCGAGGACCTGCGACTGCACAGCACCGGCGACGGCTGCGGCCGGCGGGTCAAGGGCGTGATGGGGCTGCCGGGCGCACCCGACGCGAACCCGCAGAAGCTCACCCTGGACTGGTCGCGCTGTGACGGGCACGGCCTGTGCGCGCACGTCGTCCCGGACTTCATCCGCCTCGACGCGAACGGATATCCCGCCTTCCCGGCCACCCCCGTGCCGACCTGGCTGCGGGAGGGGGCGCTGAAGGCGGTCAAGGTCTGCCCCGAGTTGGCCCTCCGACTCGCCAAGGCCGAGTAGGTAAGCCTCAGGTCCAGCAAGGGTCCCTTCCGGACCGGAGACGGAGGAACGGATGCGGATCAGCAGGACGTGGACGGCGGCCGGGCAGCTGAGCCGCTGGGCAGCGGCCGGGCAGCTGAGCCGCTGGGCAGCGGCCGGGCAGCTACGCCGTGGTGCCACCGCTGGGGCACTCGTGGTGGCCCTGCTCGGCGTCGCCGCCTGCACCGGCACCGCGCCGGGCGGACCCACCGCCGCCGGATCGGCCCCGCCCGGTGCCGCGCCGACCGCGACACCGCCCTCGCCGACCGCCTCGCCCACCGGCGGACCGCAGGCCGCTCCGGTGCAGGTCCCGGACGTGCTGCGCTTCACCGGGACGACCCTCGGCGGGGCCGCGTTCGACGCGGCGCAGCTCGCCGGCAGACCGGTGGTGCTGTGGTTCTGGGCGCCGTGGTGCGCCACCTGCGCCAGTCAGGCCTGGACGGTGGCCGAGATCGCCCCGAAGTACCGGGACACCGTGCCGATCGTCGGCGTGGCCGGGCTGGGTGAACGGAAGGCCATGAAGGAGTTCGTCACCGAGTTCGAGCTCGACGGCACACCGCAGATCGAGGACAGCAAGGGAGTGCTCTGGAAGCGGTTCAAGGTGACCGAGCAGAGCATCTTCGTGGTCATCGACCGCAGCGGCACGGTCGTCCACCAGGGATTCCTGGACGGTGAGGCGCTCACCGCCAGGGTCGCCGCACTGGCCGGGGCGTGACCGGCGCACTGCTGCTCGCGCTGACCGCCGGCATGCTCGGCGCGGTCAACCCGTGCGGCTTCGCGTTGCTGCCCGCGTACCTCTCGCTGTTGGTCGCCGGGACGTCGGACACCCGCGGCGCGGTCGGCCGCGCGCTCACCGCGGCGGCCGGGCTGACAGTGGGGTACGTGCTGGTGTTCGGCGCGTTCGGCCTCGCGCTCGCGCCGCTGGCCGGCTGGTTGCGGCCCCGCCTGCCGTGGCTGACAGTGACGCTCGGCGTGCTGCTGGTGGTGGTCGGCTGCTGGTTGCTCGCCGGTCGGCGGCTGCCGACCCCCGGCTGGTCCGCCCGGGCGCCCCGGCTGACCCGGTCCTGGCCGTCGATGGCGCTGTTCGGCGCGGCGTACGCGCTGGCGTCGCTCGGCTGCGCCATCGCGCCGTTCCTGGCCATCGTGGTGACCAGCCTCCAGACCGGCTCGACCGGTCAGGGGTTGGCGCTGTTCGGCGCGTACGCCCTCGGGATGGGTCTGGTGGTCGCTGTCGCCGCGCTCGGGGTGGCGCTGCTGCGCGACGGCCTGGTGGCCCGGCTGCGCGTCGCCGGGGCGTTGGTGCCCCGCCTCAGCGGCCTGGTGCTGCTGCTCGCCGGCGGTTACGTCGCCTGGTACGGCTGGTACGAGCTACGGCTGGCCGCCGGTCGCCGCGACGCGCTGCACGACCCGGTCATCCGGGTGGCCGCCCAGGTCCAGCGAGCCCTGGCCGACGCCCTCGACCGGATCGGCCCGGCGGTGTTGCTGGCCGCCCTGGCCGCTCTGCTCCTGGCCGCGCTCGTGGCGAAGCGCGCCCACCGCCCTCGTCGTCCCTGAGGCGACGGCGTCGGTCTTGACATCCGGAAACGATCACCGGAGGCTGTCTGACAACGTTGTCACACCGAAGGACCACCATGCGCATATCCGAACTCGAGTTGAGCCGGCGGCGGTTGCTCATCCTTGGCAGCGCCATCGGCGCTGGACTCGCCATCGCCCGACCCGCCGCCGCCCAGGCCGCGCCATCCGCCACCTGGTCACCGGCCGCGGCCATCGGCCCGGTTGCCAACACCTACCACGCGCTGCTGCTCGCCCACACCCGATGGGCCGAGGAGCAGTGGGATCCGGCGATCAACGCGTACCGCCTCGCGGACTTCAGGTTCGCGGTCGTCCTCGGTAACGCGGTCCTGCTCACCTCGCCCGGGTACGACGCGGCAGCGGCAGGCGTCGACCGGGACACGCTGCACGCCCGTACCGTCGCCACCATCCGCCGCTTCGCGGCCACCAACCGGCTCACCGGCGGCACCGAGTGGGGCCGACAGCTGTTCTGGGACAGCACCTTCGAGCTGTACTTCGTCCTGGCCGCCCGACTGCTCTGGTCCGACCTGGACGAGGTGACCCGCACCAACGTCGACCGCATCGCCCGCGGGCAGGCCGCGTACGCCCACTCCCTCGGCACCGGTAACGACCCGCTCAGTGGCGGTTGGACGCCGAACGGCCTCACCGGTGGCTGGATCGGGGACACCAAGCTCGAGGAGATGGGGGTCTACGCGCAGGCGATCGCGCCCGGTCTGGCCTGGGCGCCGGACGACCCCGCAGCCGCGGCGTGGCGCGAGCGGTTCTCGATGTGGACGCTCAACGCGACCGGACTACCGGCAGCCGACCGTGCCAACCCCGCCGTCGTCGACGGGCGGGCGGTCGCGGACTGGAACACCGCCCACAACATCCACGACACGTTCCTGGTCGAGAACCACGGCTCCTTCGGCCCGCACTACCAGGAGGAACTGTGGCGCACCGCGGGTCGTACCGCGGCGCACTTCCTGGCCGCCGGCCAACCGCTCCCCGAGGCACTCACCAGGCAGCCCAGCGGTGCCGAGCTGTGGCGGACCATGCGGCTGCTGGCCAGCGACGCCGGCGAACCCTTCATGCCGATGGTCGCGGACCGCTACCACCTGTACGGCCGTGACGTCCTGCCGCTCGCCTTCCTCGCGCAGGTCCAGGGCGACCGGCACGCCGCCCGGGCCGAGGCGGACCTCGCCGAGCGGCTCATGCCCTACCTGAACTACCCGCCCGAGAATCGGCTCACCAAGTTCAGCGGCGAGCCGAAGTACGAGCCCGAGGCCCGGGCCGAGGTCGCCATTAGCTATCTCTTCCATGCCTGGCGGGCAGCCAACGGCGGCGTGGTCCAGCCGGTCGCCAGCACCGCGTTCTTCGCGGCGGCGGCGGGCACCAGGGACTTCGGGGAGCAGGCCGGGCTGACCGCCCACCAGAGCGCGACCGCCTTCGCCGCGGCGGTCAGCAAGACCGGATTCGTCTCGTTCCAGTGGGCCCCCGCCCACGACAACTGGTTGTTCGACACCCGGGCCGCCTCGCTGCTGCCGAGGCAGTCCGCGCCGGTCCTCGGCCGCGCCTCCGCCGCGTACACAGTGGCCCGGGACGGTGTCGACGCCACGGCGACCGTTCTCCGCGTCGCCGGCGGCACCGCCGGATACGTCACGCTGCCCACCGGAACGGTCGTGTACGCCACCACCGGCATCGGTGCCGACGAGGGCGCGCTCACCCTGTTCAACCTGGACATGCCCGGCGTACCCGGGCTCACCGGCACCCGTACCTTCACCGGCGAACAGGGGTCCGTCACCCTGGCCGGACAATCGGGCGTCGGCGACGGCGGAACCGACCAGATCAGCTTCGCGCCTCGTCCAGCCCGGTACGTGCGGATGCTCGGCCGATCCCCCGTCAACCAGTACGGCTACTCGCTGTTCGCCTTCGCCGTGCTCGACGCCGGCGGGGTCGACCGCGCCATCGGGCGGCCCACCACGGCCTCGTCCGCCGACCCCGCCTACCCCGCGGCGCGCGCGACCGACGGCAACCCCGGCACCCGCTGGGCGGTCGCCCGCGAGGAACGCGCCCGTGCGGACAGTTGGCTCGCCGTCGACCTCGGTGAGCCCATCGACATCAGCGGCGTACGCCTGGACTGGGAGGCCGCGTACGGCACCCGCTACGTCATCCAGACCTCACTCGACGGCACCGACTGGAGCGACGCGGCGGTGGTGCCGGACAGCCCGACCATCACCGGCTCCTGGCTCGACGTCGACGGACGAGCGGGTCTGGTGGTCCACAACGCCCAGAATCCAATCACCGTGACCGCCACCACCGTCACCCTGTCCAGCGGGCCGGCCACCGGCAGCACCCGGCTGATCATCGAGGGGTACCCGGGCGCGGACAGGTCGGCCCTGGCCGCTGCGGCGTCGCGAACCCTGCCCAGCGGCGGTCCGGAGGCGTTGCGTGTGAGTGACGCCGACGGATACCTCAGCCTGTTCAACCTGTCCGACGACGACATCACGGCGGCCGTCACGCTTGCGCAGCGCGCCACGCTGCGGCTGTACCACGGAAGCCAGGTCACCGGATCGGGGACCAGCACCTACCAGGTCGACCTCGCCGCATCGACCGCACGCGTCGAGCCGCCCCGGTTCACCGTGACCGCGGCACAGCCGGAGAAGACGATCCCCGCCGGTACCCGGTTCGACGTCACCGACTCGCACCACCTCCGAGTCACCGCGCCCGCCGGGCAGATCGTGAAGGTGCAGGTGGAGTCCGCGGCCGGCGGCGCCCGACAGCGAGTGACGGTTCCCGCCGGACACCGCAAGGACGTCGCGTTCGCGGGTGGGACGGTGACGCCGACACGTGACCTGGCCCGGTCCCGGACGACCTACCCGACGTCACCGCTCCCGGCCGGCATGACCGACCCGTCGGCCGCCGTCGACGGCGACCCGGGGACCGCCTGGCAACCCGGCCCGAACGGCCGACTGGTGATCGACCTCGGATCGCTCCGGGATCTGGCATCGGTCCGCCTGACCTGGACCCCCGGTCGGCGGCGGCCGATCACCGTGGCCACCTCGGCCGACGGACTCGGC
>NZ_JAGPXZ010000304.1:0-6806 GCF_018070305.1 Micromonospora sp. M51
CGTCACGATCGACCCCTCAGCCAGCCCTTCGCCTGACGGCCGTGGGCGGTCCGGGCGTCCGACCTGGCTTGATCCACTCGGGTTTTCGGAAGTCGGGGCATCGAGGCCGCCGCGGTACCGCGGTATCAAGAAACGCGAGTGGATCAAGGGCCTTTGTTGGTCGTGGGTACCGGGAAGCCATTGACCGAGACAGTTGTCTCACTCAGAATCGAGCTTGTCGGAGGCAAACGAAGGCAAACGCAAGATCAAAGGGGGCCATGATGAGCGGAGCACGACCCGGTCCTTCCCGACCACCCGTGCGACTGCGCCCCGTCCCGCCCTTCGACCCGCCGTACGTCGACGAGACCGACGGGGCGTACTGGCCAGCACCGACCGACGGTCAGCTCGCCCTCGACCTGTTCGCCTCCACCAGACCCCTCCCCCTCCGGCCGCCGGAACGCCGAACACCGCTGCGCCCGGTGCCCAACCGACCCGCCACCCATCCCGTCGCGTCGTTACCGCCGACGGCTGCTCCGGAGACCACCCGAGCGGCGCACCGCTTCGTCGGCACGTGCGTGGAGGTGGTCAACGGCTACCGCTCGCCGAACCAGGTGCGAGCGCTGCTCGACCCGGCCCGAGCAGCCGACCTGCTGACCGAACTCGCCCGCGCGTCCGGCCGGGCCGGGACAACCCGCCGTCGCACCGGCCGACCACTGGTTCGGCTGCTACGCCTGCGAGTTTGCGAGCCCAGGGAGACCGCTGTGGAGGCGGCAGCCGTCCTCACCGGCGCCAGCGGCCGAAGTTGGGCGATGGCAGTACGCCTGGAGCACCGTCGTGGCCGCTGGCTCTGCACCGCCCTACACGTGCTCTGACCACACTCCCGGCCCCAATCGGTCACCTGGCCGCGCCCAGGACGGCTCCAACCCGAGCCCTGCCGGGCTAGGACGAGCCGGCCAAGCCAGGCAGGGCCGGGGCCAAGCCAGGCAGGGCCGGCCCGGCAGGACTAGGCCGGGCCGGGCCGAACAGGGCCGGGCCGGCAGGACTAGGCCGGGCCGGGCCGAACAGGGCCGGGCCGAACAGGGCCGGGCCAGGGCTGGACCAGGGCCAGGGCCGGACGGGGCCAGGGCAGGGTTAAGCCAGGGCAGGACCGAGCCAGGGCAGGACCGAGCCAGGGCAGGACCGAGCCAGGGCAGGACCGAGCCAGGCCAGGGCCAGACCGGGTGATCCACTCCGGTTTCAGGAAATCGGGTTGTCCGGCTGTGGGTGATGGCCCGATTTTCATGAAGGCGAGGTGATCACGGTGTGCGGGTGCGTGTCACCCGAGGAGGGCCGCCCAGGCAGGTGGTTTGTCGGGCCGGCGGGGCTGGCAGACACCGACGGGCCCCGGCCTGGTCGGCCGGGACCCGTCGGTCAGGGACTGTCGCTGCGCGGACGCTGTCGGTCAGTTGCCGCCGTTGGGGGCGCCGTGGCAGCGCTTGTACTTGCGGCCCGAGCCACACGGGCACGGCGCGTTGCGGGACGGGCCGTTGCTCGCCTCGGCCTGGTTGGGTGCCGTCCGACGGGCGGCAGCCGACGGAACAGCCGGGCCACGCAGCCCGGATGCCGGCCGCTGTGGAGCGGACGGCGCGCTCTGCCCCGGTGCCGCCGGGGCACCCGGAGCCGGTCGGCCAACGCCGAGCGCCGGAGCCTGCTGCTCGGCCTGCTCCACGGCGACCGCACCGGGGCTGGCCTCGCCGTCGATGGTGGGCGCGGAGTATTGCAGGCCCTGCCGCCGCGGTGCCTGGTTGAGGCCCTTGGCCCGGATCTCGACCGGCTTGTCGAGCAGCGTGACCTCGTCGGCCCCCGCCTCCGGCTCGGGTTCGGTGACCTGGACCTCGATGTTGTAGAGGAAACCGACGGTCTCCTCCTTGATGCCCTCCATCATCGTGGCGAACATGTCGAAGCCCTCGCGCTGGTATTCCACCACCGGGTCGCGCTGGGCGTACGCGCGCAGGTTGATGCCCTCCTGGAGGTAGTCCATCTCGTAGAGGTGCTCGCGCCACTTGCGGTCGATGACCTGGAGCAGCACCATCCGCTCGAGTTGGCGGACGCCCTCGGTGCCGAGCTGCTCCTCCCGCCGGTCGTACGCGGCGTTGGCGTCCTCCTTGAGGCGGGCGACCAGGAAGTCGGCGTCCATGCCGGCCCGAGAGCCGCCGGTTTCCTCCTCCAACTCCTCGATCGTCACGCTGACCGGGTAGAGCTGCTTGAGGCTGGACCAGAGCTGCTCAAGATCCCAGTCTTCGCCGTAGCCCTCGGAGGTGGCACCCCGCACGTACGCCTCGACGGTGTCGTCGATCATGTTGCGGACCTGGTCGGAGAGGTCTTCACCGTTGAGCACCCGGAGCCGCTCGGCGTAGACGACCTGGCGCTGCTTGTTGAGCACCTCGTCGTACTTGAGCACGTTCTTGCGGATCTCGGCGTTCTGGCCCTCGATCTGGGCCTGGGCGCTCTTGATCTGCCGGGTGACCATCTTCGACTCGATGGGCACGTCCTCCGGGATGTTGAAGCGCTCCATCACCGCCTCGACGGCCCCGGCCCGGAAGCGCCGCATCAGCTCGTCCTGCAGCGACAGGTAGAAACGGGACTCGCCCGGGTCGCCCTGCCGGCCGGCGCGACCGCGCAGCTGGTTGTCGATCCGCCGGGACTCGTGCCGTTCGGTGCCCAGCACGTAGAGGCCACCGGCGGCGGCGACCTCCTCCGCCTCGGCGTCGCAGGCCTGCTTCCACTTGGGAAGGACCTCCTCCATCGCCTTGGCGTACTCTTCCTCGTTCTCCAGCGGGTCGAGGCCGCGCTGGCGCAGCTCGTTCGCGGCGAGGAACTCGGCGTTGCCGCCGAGCAGGATGTCGGTGCCGCGACCGGCCATGTTGGTCGCCACGGTGACAGCGCCCTTACGCCCTGCCTGGGCGACGATCTCGGCCTCCCGCGCGTGGAACTTGGCGTTCAGCACGTTGTGCGGGATGCCCCGGCGACGCAGGAGCTGGGAGAGGATCTCGGAGTTTTCCACCGAGACGGTGCCGACGAGCACCGGCTGGCCCATCTGGTGCCGCTCGGCGATGTCCTCGATGACGGCGTTGAACTTGGCCTTTTCCGTCTTGTAGATGACGTCCGGCCGGTCTTCGCGAACCATCGGGCGGTGGGTCGGGATCGTCACGACGCCGACCTTGTAGACCTTGTTGAACTCGCTCGCCTCGGTCTGGGCCGTACCGGTCATTCCGGACAGCTTCTCGTAGAGGCGGAAGTAGTTCTGGAGGGTGATGGTGGCCAGGGTCTGGTTCTCCTGCTTGATCTCCACCCCCTCCTTGGCCTCGATCGCCTGGTGCATGCCCTCGTTGTAGCGACGGCCGTGCAGGATGCGACCGGTGAACTCGTCGACGATCAGGACCTCACCGTCGCTGACGATGTAGTCCTTGTCGCGCTTGTAGAGCTCCTTGGCCTTGATGGCGTTGTTGAGGTAGCCGACCAGCGGGGTGTTCACCGACTCGTACAGGTTGTCGATGCCGAGCCGGTCCTCGACCTTGGCGACGCCCCGCTCGGTCACCGCGATGGTGCGCTTGGAGTGGTCGACCTCGTAGTCGCCCTCGCCGTCGGTGCCGGGCTGGAGCCGGGCCACCACGCCGGCGAACTCGCCGTACCAGCGGGCGGAGTGCTCGGCCGGGCCGGAGATGATCAGCGGGGTGCGGGCCTCGTCGATCAGGATCGAGTCGACCTCGTCGACCACCGCGAAGTTGTGCCCGCGCTGCACCAGCTCGTCCTTCGACCACGCCATGTTGTCGCGCAGGTAGTCGAAGCCGAACTCGTTGTTGGTGCCGTAGGTGATGTCGCACTCGTAGGCGGCCTTGTGCTCGCTGGCCGGCCGGTTGGGCAGCACCACGCCGACGGTCAGCCCGAGGAACTCGTGCACCCGGCCCATCCACGCCGCGTCACGCTGGGCGAGGTAGTCGTTGACCGTGATGACGTGGACGCCCTTGCCGGAGAGCGCGTTGAGGTAGACGGCCATGACCGAGGTCAGCGTCTTACCCTCACCGGTCTTCATCTCGGCGATGTTGCCGAAGTGCAGCGCCGCGCCGCCCATCACCTGGACGTCGTACGGGCGCTGGCCCAGCACCCTGGCGGCCGCCTCGCGGGCCACCGCGAACGCCTCCGGCAGCAGATCATCGAGGGTCTCACCCTCCTCGAGCCGCTCTCGGAACTGCTCGGTCATGCCGGCCAGTTCCTCATCGGTGAGGTTGACGTAGTCGTCCTCGATCGAGCTGACGGCATTGGCGATCGCCTTGAGGCGGCGCACCATGCGGCCCTCGCCCGCGTTAAGGACCTTTTCCAGAATCGACACGGATCAACGCTCCCCTAGACAGTCTCGAACCATCGTAGGCGCTCCATCGGCGCGATGGTCACTGGTGGCGGTGCTCGACCCCGCGGAACCCGACATAACTCGCGTCCTGCGCTCGCCCCAAACGTTATCCGGTTACGCCGTCGGCGAACGCTACGGCAGGATGCACGAGTGGAGCCCGTGGAGATCATCGAGGACGGCGTGCTGCTGCGACCCTGGCGGGAGGCGGATGCCGAGGCCGTCCACCGAGCCTGCCAGGACCCCGACATTCAGCGCTGGACCACCGTACCGCGCCCATACCGGCCGGAACACGCGCACGGATTTGTCACCGAGATGAGCCAGAAGTCCTGGGCCGAGGGCACCGGGGCACCGTTCGCGGTCTGCGACCCGGGCACCGGTGAGCTGCTGGGCGCCAACGGCCTGATCTCCATCGACAAGGACGGTACCGGTGAGGTCGGCTACTGGACGGCACCGTGGGCGCGTGGTCGGGGCGTGATGGTCCGGGCCACCCGGGCGGTGGCCCGCTGGTCCTTCGACACCGTCGGCCTGCGTCGGCTCATCTGGCAGGCCGAGGTGGGCAACCACGCCTCCCGGCTGGTGGCCCTCCGAGCCGGTTTCCGGGTCGACGGCCGGTTGCGGATGGCCAACCCGGCGCTGGAGGGCGTGGCGGACGGCTGGATCGGTTCGCTGCTGCCTGGCGAGGTGCCCGCCGCCGGGTCGCCCGGGCCGGCCCAGCCGGGCACCCTCGCCGCCCGCCGGGCCGCCGTCTTCGGCCGCCCGCAGCCCGTTCTGTTCGCCACCACCGGGGCGGGCGAGCTGCGGCTGCGGCCCATGGAGGAGCGGGACCTGGGCGCCGTGGTGCGGACCTGCCGGGACCCGGAGTCGATCCGCTGGACCACGGTGCCGGACCCGTACGACCACGCCGACGCGCTGTGGTACCAGGAGCACTGCCAGGCGCTGTGGGCCCGGGGCGACGCCGCCTGCTTCGTGATCGCCGACCAGGACGACAGCTACGCGGGCACCATCGACCTGCGGCTCTCCCCGACCGACCCGCTGCTGGCCGACGTGGGGTTCATGACCGCGCCCGACGCCCGTGGTCGCGGCTACATGACGGCCGCGCTGCTCGCGCTGAGTGCCTGGGGTTTCACCGCGCTGGGTCTGGCCCGGATCGAGTGGAAGGCGAACGTCGGCAACGACGCCTCCCGTCGGGTGGCGGAGAAGGCCGGCTTCTCGTTCGAGGGGACCGCCCGGGGTGCCGTACCGCACCGGGGCGAACGGGCCGACGTCTGGGTCGCCGCGCTGCTCGCCGAGGATCTGGCGTGACCGAGCAGGAGGTCATCGAGGCGTACGGGGTGCGGCTGCGGCCGTTTCACACCGGGGACACCGCCGACGTGGTCGACGGCTGCGCCGACCCGGTCAGCCAGCGGTTCGTGTCGAACCTGCCAGCCCCGTACACCGATGTCGACGCCCGCTGGTGGATCGAGGTGGGCGCTCCGGCGGCCTGGACCGGCGGCGGCGCCGCGTACGCCATCGCCGACCCGGCCACCGACCGGCTGCTCGGCGCGGTGGGGTTGAACAACCCGGTGTCCGCCCGGGGTCAGGTCGAGATCGGCTACTGGGTGCGGCCGGCGGCGCGCGGACGCGGGGTCGCCACCGCCGCGACCCGCGCGCTGAGCGACCACGCGTTCGCCGCCGGCACCGCCCGCCTGGAGCTGCTCACCGAGCCGGAGAACGCGTCGAGTCAGCGGGTCGCGCTGGCCGCCGGCTACCGCTACGAGGGCTCGCGCCGGTCGGCCGGATCCGGCCGGAACGGGGACCGCCACGACCTGCTGGCCTGGGTACGCCTCGCCGACGACCCGCCCGGCCCGACCGCCCGCCTGCTGCCCGACCTGCCCGGCGGGCTGCTCACCGACGGTGTCGTGACAGTGCGCCGGCTCGCGCCGGACGACGCGGAGCTGATGCACCGGCTGCACAGCCGACCGGAGGTCGTCGCCAACCAGGCCCCGCCGGTGCCGCCGACGCCCGAGGCGACGCAACGGCGCTGCCTGCTGGCGGAGAGCGCCTGGCTCACCGGTGTCATCGCCCGGCTGATGATCGTCGACGTGGCCAGCGGCGCGCCGGCGGGCAGTTGCGGGATGTCGATCACGGACGCGGCCAGCGGTGAGGGCTCGGTCGGCTACGCGCTGCTACCCGAGTGGCGGGGCCGGGGGTACGCGACCCGTGCGGTCCGGCTGCTCGCCGCGTGGGCGTTCGGTTCGGCGGGTGTCACCCGGCTGGTCGCCGGCACAGTGCCGGGAAACGTCGCCTCGCACCGGGTGCTGGAGCGGGTCGGCTTCCAGCGGGAGGGGCTCCAGCGTGGCCGGCTGCCCGGCCTGGACGGCACCCGCCTGGACGATCTGACGTTCGCGCTGCTCCCCACCGACCTGCGCTGAGAACGGCGGCAGGGAGTTGTGGGGGGTGG
>NZ_JAGPXZ010000305.1:0-6797 GCF_018070305.1 Micromonospora sp. M51
GGTCGGTGGCCGCCGGCCGGGACGGCGGCGCAGCACCCGGCGCGGCCGGGTGGCCTGCTTGATGCGCTCCTCGCCGGCGTGGGCGAGGATGTCCCGCTGGAAGAGCGCGGCCTGCATCTTGGCGGCGATCTGCCGCTGCTCGCGCGCGATGGCGGCGTCGCGCGCCTTCATCTCCGCTATCGAACGCTCAATGTCGGCCAGGTGCTCGACCCACTGTGGTTGATCTGCCCCACAGTGCGGGCATCGAACGGCCGGCTTGATCTCCCGGCCGCACGAGGAGCATTGAAAGGTCGCCACGACACCCCTCCACCCGCACTGTGGACTCCCACTGTCGCAGCATGCCCAAAGCTGGCGCGGATTTCGACTCTTGTCGGCGGGTCCCGGGCAAACAACGACACCGGCCGGCCATCGAGATGCTCGATGACCGGCCGGTGGGCGTCTGTTCCGTCAGGGGCGGCCCATGCCCCGGTACTCCCAGCCGGCCTGGGTCCACAGTGCCGGGTCGAGGCAGTTGCGGCCGTCGACGACCTTGCGGCCCTTGACGAACTCGCCCAGGGCGACCGGGTCGGCGTTGCGGAAGTCGGCCCACTCGGTGAGCACGCAGACCAGGTCGGCGTCGGTGACGGCCTCGTTCATGCTGGCCTCGTAGGTCAGCTCGGGAACGGCGCGGCGGGCGTTCTCGGTGCCCTGCGGGTCGTACACGTGCACGTCGGCGCCGGCCTTCTGCAGCAGCGCGGCGACGGCGAGCGCCGGGGCGTCGCGGACGTCGTCGGTGTTGGGCTTGAAGGTGGCGCCGAGCACGGCGATCCGGGTGCCGGCGAAGTCCGGGCCGGCCGGGCCCGAGCGGCGGCCGAGCAGGTCCGCGGCGAGCTGAAGCACCCGGGTACGTCGGCGCAGGTTGATCAGGTCGACCTCGTGCAGGAAGCGCAGCGCCTCACCGGCGCCCAGCTCCTGGGCGCGGGCCTGGAAGGCCCGGATGTCCTTGGGCAGGCAGGCGCCGCCGAAGCCGAGGCCGGCCTGGAGGAACCGGTTGCCGATCCGCGGGTCGTAGCCGATCGCGCGGGCCAGTTGGGTGACGTCGCCGCCGGAGGCCTCGCAGACCTCGGCCATCGCGTTGATGAAGGAGATCTTGGTGGCCAGGAAGGCGTTCGCGGCGACCTTGACCAGCTCGGCGGTGGAGAAGTCGGTGACCACCAGGGGTACCTCGCGGTCCTCCGTGGCGGCCAGGTCGAACACGCCCTTGTGGGCGGCGTAGAGCATGCCGTTGGCCCACTCGCTCTTGACGCCGACCACGATCCGGTTGGGCCGCAGGACGTCGTCGACGGCGAAGCCCTCCTGGAGGAACTCGGGGCTCCACGCCACCTCGACGTTCAGGCCGTCGGGGGTGTGCTTGTCGACGAGCTGCTCGACCCACTCGGCGGTGCCGACCGGCACGGTGGACTTGCCGACGATCAGGGCCTTGCGGGTCAGGTGCTGCGCGAGGCTGGTGACCGACGCCTCGACGTACGACAGGTCGGCGCCCATGCCGTCGGCCCGCTGCGGGGTGCCGACGCAGATGAAGTGCACGTCACCGAAGTCGGCGGTCTCGGCGATGTCGGTGCTGAACCGGAGCCGGCCGGCGGCGAGGTTGCGCCGCAGCAGCTCGTCCAGGCCGGGCTCGTGGATCGGCACCTGGCCGGCGTTCAGCTTTGCGATCTTGTCGGCGTCGACGTCGAAGCCGAGGACCTCGTACCCCAGTTCCGCGTAGCAGATGGCGTACGTCGCACCGAGGTAACCAGTTCCCAGGAAGGTCACCCGCGGCCGGGGAGCGCCCGAGGGCGGAGTCACCGCGGCGATGGCGGGGGTCGGCTGGATGGTGGGGTAGGGGATCGTCACGCCTGTCTTCTCCGCTCGCGCTGGCTAGCTCACTGTCTCGGTCTTCATCATGGCTGAGCGCGTCGGGTGCACCATCTTGCCCATGCCTACGCGCCGGTAACATCACCTGAACTGCAGTCGCTAGTCTTCAGTCTGCGCGGTCGGCGGTCAGGAGTCGTCACAGACTGCGCATGATAGCGGTGAAGGGGAGGGCCGAGATGGCCGCAGGGGAGTCGTTCGACGTCTACCGGTTGCCCGATGAGCACCAGGCGATCCGGGAAGCGGTGCGTGAGGTCTGCGCCGCGAAGGTGGCTCCGCACGCCGCCGAGGCCGACGAGACCGGGGAGTTTCCCAAGGCGTCCTACGACGCGTTGCGGGCGGCTGACTTCCACGCACCGCACATCCCGGAGGAATTCGGCGGCGCGGGGGCGGACGCGCTGGCCACCGCCATTGTGATCGAGGAGGTGGCCCGTGCCTGCGCGTCCTCCTCGCTGATCCCGGCGGTGAACAAACTCGGCACGATGCCACTGCTGCTGGCCGGTTCCGCCGAGATCAAGAGTCGCTACCTGACGCCGGTCGCGGCCGGTGACGCCATGTTCTCGTACTGCCTCTCCGAGCCGGAGGCGGGCAGCGACGCGGCGTCCATGACCACCCGGGCGGTACGTGACGGGGATCACTGGGTGCTCAACGGCGTGAAGCGCTGGATCACCAACGCCGGCGTGTCCGAGTTCTACACGGTTTTCGCCGTCACCGACCCGTCCGCCCGTTCCCGTGGCATCTCCGCCTTCGTGGTGGAGAAGTCCGATTCCGGGGTGAGCTTCGGCGCGCCGGAGAAGAAGCTCGGCATCAAGGGCTCGCCCACCCGCGAGGTCTACCTCGACAACGTGCGGATCCCGGCCGACCGGATGATCGGCGCGGAGGGCACCGGCTTCGCGACCGCGATGAAGACCCTGGACCACACCCGGGTCACCATCGCCGCGCAGGCCGTCGGCATCGCGCAGGGCGCGCTCGACTACGCCAAGGGGTACGTGGCCGAGCGTCGACAGTTCGGCAAGGCGGTCGCCGAGTTCCAGGGCATCCAGTTCATGCTCGCCGACATGGGCATGAAGCTCGAGGCGGCCCGCCAGCTCACGTACGCGGCGGCCGGCAAGTCGGAGCGCGGCGACGCGGATCTCACCTACTTCGGCGCGGCGGCGAAGTGCTTCGCCTCCGACGCCGCCATGGAGATCACCACCGACGCGGTGCAGCTGCTCGGTGGCTACGGCTACACCCGGGACTACCCGGTCGAGCGGATGATGCGCGACGCCAAGATCACTCAGATCTACGAGGGCACCAACCAGGTGCAGCGGATCGTCATGGCCCGGCAGCTGCTGGCCGACGTCGTCTAGGGCTCGCTCCGATGCTCCGGGGTCTCCGGAGCATCGGAACGTCCGTCACTGGTCGGGGGACGTCTCACTCACCGGCCGCACGGGGCAACCCCGCACCGCGTACGCGAGCAGTCCGGTCACCGCCAGCACGACGGCGCAGGCGGTGGCGGCGGTGGTCCCGGCAGGTTGGATCAGCCAGCCGGCGACCTGCATCTTCAGGTCCCGGCTGGGCACCATGATCGGCAGTACCGCGATCAGGGTCCAGGTCAGCGGGGCGATCCAGGACAGGGCGGCACCCAGCACCGTGGCGCCGAGCGCGGTGAGCCCGAGCAGCCCCGCGGTGTTGCGCACCGTCACCGCGAACGGCTCGTAACGCGCGTCGGTGACCATGCTGAGGGCCAGCAGCGCGGTGATCGCGGCGGCGGCGAGCAGCAGATGACCGGCGCGCCGTACCGGCCAGTTGACCGCCATGGTGTGGTCGAGGGCTCCGTCGGCGCCGTCGAGCGTGCTGCCGACCGCGACCACCGCCAGCATGATGGCGAGGCTGGCCGTCCGGGCGCTGATGGTCGCCGAGTCGGTGTAGGCCAGCGACAGCGCCCAGGCCAGTGCGATCAACGCGGTCACGGTGGCCAGGGCGAGGGGTATCCGGCGGGCGCGCAGGTGCAGCTGGAGGAACCTCACGGCCGGCCCGTCGGCACGTTCGCCACCAGCTCGTCGTCCCGGCAGGCCAGGGCACCCTCGCGGGCCGCCGCCATCCGACGTCGTTGTTCGACCTCCGGGAGGTTGACCAGCGCCTGGTACGCGCCCACCAGCTGGGCCATCTCCGACGGGGGCCACCCGGGCTGCGGGGCCGGTGGCCGACCGGTCAGCCAGGCGGCGGCGACCATCCGGGCCTCGTACACGTCGCCCCGCACCGACTGGTCGCCGCACTCCTGCCGCCAGGCGGCCTCCAGCAGGGCCGGCAGGAAGTAGTCACCGGACAGGTCGGCGCGCCCCACCCGGTTGATGGTGGGGGTGTCGAAGACGATCGTGTCGGCGGAGTGCCGGGCCGGGGCAGTGTCCGGGTCCGGCCGCGCCCAGTAGGTGACCTCTTGCGTCTGGACCGCCCGGACCGGTGCGTTGGGCAGCTTCGCCGCCATCATGGCGAGCGCCTGCCGGGCCGGGCCCACCACGTCCGGCAGCAGCGCGGCGTGCGTCCGCGTCACGCAGACCTGCGGGCCGTCGTTGTCGCACACCAGCTCGACGGCGACCGGGTCGACGACCGCCGCCCCGCGCGGCCAGCTCTCCCGTGCTGCCCTGCCACACCAACCGACCCTCGCTGACCAGCACCACATCGGTGCAGGCCACCGCGACGTCCTCCACCAGGTGGGTGGAGACGAGTACGCAACTGTCCAGGCCGATCTCCCGCAGCAGCTCACGGAAGTCGAGGCGTTGCTCCGGGTCCAGGCCGACCGTCGGCTCGTCGAGCAGCAGCACCGTCGGATCGTTGACGATCGCCTGGGCGATGCCGGCGCGGCGCAGCATCCCGCCGGACAGCGTCTTCATCCGGGAGTCGGCGCGGTCCGCCAGGCCGACCCGTTCGACGGCCCGTTGCACAGCGCCAGGGATGACCGCCTTCGGCATCTCCTTGAGCCAGGCGATGTACTCGACGAACTCGCGGACCGTGAAGCGCGGGTAGAAGCCGAAGTGCTGCGGCAGGTACCCCAGGCCGCGGCGGACCTGGCGCAGGTCGGCACCGGCGGTGACCTCCTCACCGAGCAGTGTCAGCCGCCCACCGGCCGGCTTCACCACGGTGGCCAGGGCTCGCATCAACGTGGTCTTCCCGGCGCCGTTGGGGCCGAGCAGCCCGTGCACACCGGTGCCCAACCTCAGGTCCAGACCGTTGACCGCCAGGTGTCGGCCGGCCCGGACCCGCAACGTCTCGGCGTGCACCGCCCACGCGTAGGTGGACGGCGCGGTCTCCGCCACGCTGACCGTACGCATCATCGTGTCTCCATTCGGTGCTGGCTGGATCTCGTCATCGGAACGTGCTGGTGGGCAGCTGCGACCGCCATCGGGCCTGGACGAAGACCACGGCCAGCAGCAGCGTTGTGGCGAGCGCCCAACCGGTCAGGCTGCTGCCGGCGAGGACGGCCGGGAGTCGCCCGCCGACCAGGCTCGGCGCCACGACACCCAGGGACCAGGCGAGCGCCAACCCCAGTGCGGCCCGGTCGATCCCCACCACGGTGCCGAGCGCCAACGCCCCGGCGGTGAAGCCCAGCGCCGGCAGCAACCAGAGGCCGGGGGAGTGCCCGGTGCCCCAGCCGGCCACCGCGAGCACCGGCAGGACCGCTACCAGCGCCCCCAACGAACGGCGCATCAACAGCGGCAGGCCGGTACGGGGTGTGGTGGCCGCCAACTCCCACACCGGGTCGCCCCGCCGACTCCAGACGGCGGCCACCGGCAGCAGCGGCGCGACCGGAGCGACCAGCAGCACCAGCGACGGCAGGCTGGCGAAGGTCTTCTCGAACAGGACCGCGGCCAGCATCAGCCCGGCGGCGGTGGCGAGCCAGGGCAGGATCCGGGCGGCGACCCCGGTACGCGGTAGCCGCCGACGACGCACCGGTGCGGGGCCGGTGGCGATCCCGGCGGCCACGGCGCCGGCCACCCGGTCCAGCAGGTCACGCGTGCCCGGGTCGACGGTATGGGTCAGCAGTGCCCGGCAGTCGGCGCAGGTCTCCAGGTGCGCCTCCACCGCCCAGATGGTCGCGTCGTCGACGCCCACCCCGCCCGAGGCGTAGCGGGAGAGGAGAGCGGGCGTGGGGTGAGCGGTCATGACAGCGCCTCCCGGAGTGCGATTCGGGCGCGTCTCGCGCGGGTCTTCACGGTCCCCTCCGGCATGCCGAGCAGCAGCGACGTCTCCCGGGCGGTCAGCCCGTCGAGGACCATCGAGCGCAGCACCTGCCGCAGTTCCGGGGGGAGCGCGTGCAGGGCGTTCTCCAGGTTGGCGTCCATCCCGCCGGCCAACGCCTCGTCCTCGGCCGCCGGGGCGACGGGTTCGAAGGTGCGTACCGTCGGGATTCGCTCGCGTCGGGCCCGGTGGCGGAACGCGTCGATCAGCCGGTGCGCGGCGGTCGTCCACAACCAGCCCACCGCGCTGCCGGAGGTGGACTGCGCCTGGCTGCCGGCCGACCGCCAGACCGCCAGGTACGTCTCCTGGAGCACCTCGGCCACGATGTCCTCGTCGGCGCAGCGTCGACGCAGCCGCACGGTCAACCACGGGGCGGTACGCCGGTACAGCGCGTCGAACGCGCGCCGGTCGCCCCGGGCGACGCGGCGGAGGAGTTCACCCTCGTCGAGACCGTCCAGACTTCGCTTCACACCAGGCAAGACGACGCGTACCCCATCCCCGGTTCTGATCGTGCTGTGACAGTGGTCACAGCTCGCTCGGCCGAACGGGGTGGGGTGACTCCCCACACACCGGGAACGTCACACACCGCCGAGGTGTTGCCGACCGACAGAATCACCCTCGGATGATCGCCCCACCCGGCCACCCCCGCCACGACCCCAGCCGCGTCACGTCCCCGCAGCCCACCG
>NZ_JAGPXZ010000306.1:0-6790 GCF_018070305.1 Micromonospora sp. M51
GCCGCTGGGTGCTCCACCTTGACCGGGCAGGCCCCACCCACTCCACGGTGTGCGGACGAAGGCCGACGGGATGGAAGTGACGCGGAAGTTGGGGCTACAGCCAGCCCCTTGAACGCGCGACTTGGTAAGCGATGAGGCCCACCACCGGCAAGGGGCCGCGGTGGATGAGAAGCAGCAGCCCATACCGCAAGGTAGGCCCCCACCCAGACTTCGCGGCGGTCAAGAGGACATCGTGAGGGCTGCGGGACGACTGACGCGGCCGGACGCTCGGGCGTCGGCGCTTCGGCGTCGGATTGCCGTCGGCAACGTCCACATCTTGCGAGGCCACTCGTACCTCCGGAGGGCGTGATCTACCGCCCCACCGGATGAGTGGGCTTTCTGCGAGCACCCCCAAGGGGGGTGAGCCTGCTGGCTGAACGTAACCCCGTCCTCGCGCCGGGGACTGCCGTGCTCGTGCGCAGTGCTAGAAGGGTAGCAGGGACAGGTCGAGCTCGCGCAGCCTGGCCCGCCCCGCCTCATCAACCAGGTTCCACCACTTCACGCGGTTGATCTGTGGTTTGCGGCTACAGGAGGGGCACGCGAAGATGTACGAATCCCTCCCGATCAGGCTTCTCGGCTCCGCCTCCGCTCCCATCGGCGGCGCGAACCACTCCAACGCCGAACTCATGCCCCCGCTGCCGTCGAGCTCGCGGCGGGCAACGGTGAGCAGTCGTCGCTTGTGCTGACCCCGGTCCGTGCAGACCACCGGAAGGAAGAAGGCAACCTCGCGTCCACTCTGGGTGAACTCCCGTGGCCGATCGGGATCGATCCATGAGGTGGGCGGCACGGACTCAGCCACGGGCGACCTCCGAATCGCTTGGTACCGGCCCAATCCTACTCCCGCGCGGCTTCTTCCAAGATCATGCCGTTTCCAGGCCGGCGAAGGGGAGCCAGAGGTGACCATCGTTGACCATCCATGCCAGGCGTGGCGGCAGGTCAGGGCCGCAGTCGTCCGGTTTGATCGACTACACCCGTGGCCTAGATCAATACCGCTGGAAGTAAGACCACGGCCAACGGAAGCACTGCGGACAGGCTGCCCAGCCCGGCCGACGAGCTGCACTACACACGTCAGGCCCCGACCTCAGCGACCATCGTGTCCGCGTCCTCGAACGACTCGACCGTGCGGAATCCTTCAGCGGCGTACAGCCTCGCAGCGAAGTTCGCCCGCTCCACGCTCAGTGACACTGTGCGGATGCCACGTTCTCGGGCGACGTCCAGAACGGCGCGCAAGAGCATCCGGCCCACACCCCGGCCCCTCCAGGTTTCCACCACGCCGATAGTCAGCTCTGGCACGTCGTCACTCACGTACCCATAGCCGGGATCAGCGGCGGTCAGGTATCGGAACCAGGCCGCGCCGACTGACCGCTCAGCTTGGCCGACCGCAACCAGGCCAAAGTCGGTTGGCCGCATCCACCCGCTGACGTAGTGGGCCAGCGCGGGATTCGCCAGGATCTGCTCGCGAGACCAGTTGCGCTCAGGCAGCCAGTTCACGGCCTCCACGAGCATGTCAACCAAGAATTCCCGATCAGCCGAGGTTGCTGCGCGGACGCCGAGGTCAGTCACCGCCGAAGCCTCGCACACGACTCGGACCAGGTCAGCCCTGTGGGCGCTGCGCCCAGAAGAGGGTGTGCCCGCTGCTGCCCTCCGGGACGAAATCCTCGGCGCTGATCGTCAGCCCCGCCTGCTGCAGCCAGGCGCGGTAACTGGAGGCGTCGGCGTGGCTCCACCACATGGTGGCGGGGCCATCGAGCCAGTTGTCCTCGGTGCCTGTCCAGGCGGTGTTGCCGACGGTGGTGAGCAGCCAGCCGCCGGGGCGTAACCAGGTGGCGATGCTCTTGATGAGCTGCGGCTGGTCGGCCAGGGGCATGTGGATGAGGGCGTAGAGGCAAACCACGGCATCGAAGGAGGCCGGCGGCAGGTCGAGCCGGGTGGCGTCCGAGTGGAGAAAGGTGCCGTTTGGCACCAGGCGGCGTGCCCGCTCGATCTGCACGTCGCTGATGTCAACGCCGGTCACGCGGTGTCCCGCGTTGGCGAGGAAGCGGGCGACCGGCACCCCGCAGCCGCACCCGAGGTCGAGGACCCCTGCTGAGGCAGGTAGGCGCTGGTGTAAGTCGGCCAGCCAGGGACCGTACTGGCCGTCGTCGGCGTCGTCCGATCGATAGTGGTAGGAGAGCGCGTCGTACCCCCGTCGTACCAATTCACGCTCGTCGTTCCTGCTCATTCCGGGAACCCTAGAGGCTCGGTGTCGCCTGCCAGCGGTAGAGGTCGCACAGCAGGGAAATCTCGGCGCCGTGGTGTATCAGTTCCCTGCTGAGGTAGGTAGACTGTCTCGAAGTAAGATTGAATCTAGCTTCGGGAGGGTCGATGTTCATCGGCCGCCGGACGGAACTCGACCTGCTCGGCAAGCAGCTTGATCATGTGAAGCGCACCGGTCAGGGCCGTTCCGTCGCCATCCGTGGTCGCCGCCAGGTGGGCAAGTCGCGGCTGGTACAGGAGTTGTGCGACAGGGTCGACCTGCCGTACTGCTTCTACACTGCGGTCAAGGGCGCATCGAGCATCGAAGCGGTCGGCTACTTTCTCGGTGCCCTGCGCGACTCGTCGCTGCTCACGTCCAGCGGTCGTGACCTGCTGCCGTCCCAGCCACCGGCCGGTGGCTGGGGAGACATGCTGCGGGTCCTGGCGGGCGTCCTGCCCGATACGCCGAGTGTGGTCGTCCTGGACGAACTGCCCTGGATCTCCGAGCAGGACACGACGTTCGACGGGCACCTTCAGGTCGCCTGGGACCGGCTCATCTCCGGCAAGCCGGTGCTCCTGCTGCTGCTCGGCAGTGATCTGCACATGATGCAGCGGTTCACCGAGTACGACCGCCCGTTCTACGGCAGGGCCACGAACATGGTCCTCGGCCCGTTCAATCCCGCCGAAACCGCCGCGGTGACCGGGTTGAGTGGCGCGGACGCGATCGATGCGCACCTGATCACCGGCGGGTTGCCCGGTGTGGCTCTGGAGTGGTCCCCGGGTACGCCCCCCGCCGATTTCCTGGGTCAGGAGATCTCCAACAAGACGTCGGCGTTGTTCACCGTCCCCGAGCAGTCTCTGGCGTCGGAGTTTCCCGCCCCGGACACTGCCCGACGCATCCTGGAAGCGGTCGGTGGGGCAGGTAGCCGTACGTTCAGCAACATCGCCGCTGCCGCCGGGGACCGCGGCGGCCCGGTCAGCTCCGGCACCCTGTCCCCGCTGCTGCACCGGCTCGTCGAGGAAAAACAGGTCCTCGCCGTCGACAAGCCGCTGTCCACCAAGCCCAGCAAGCTGGCCCAGTACCGGATCGCCGACAGCAATCTGCGCCTGTATCTCGCCATTCTTCGGGATGTGCACCAACTGGTGCTGCGCGACCGGTCAGCGGCCGCCCGCGCCATCCTCGACAGTCGGTGGTCCTCCTGGCGGGGCAACGCCGTCGAGCCGATCATCCGCGATGCGCTCGCCATCAGCGCCGGGGCCGGCGGTTTGCCCTGGACCGACACCTGGGAAGTCGGCGGCTGGTGGAATCGGCAGTCCAACCCGGAAATCGATCTTGTCGGCGCGGACCGCGCCCCGATCGCCTCCCGCATCGCGTTCGCCGGCTCGATCAAGTGGCAGGACGGCCCCTTCGGCCGACGTCATCTCGACGAACTGCGCCGCCATGCCCCGTTGATCCCGGGTTTTCAGCCCGGGGTCAGCGGCCTGGTCGTCGTCAGCCGCTCCGGAGTCGACCTCCCGGCCGAGGCCGTGCACCTGGTGTGGGGGCCGAACGACGTCCTCCAGGCGTGGTCGGCCTGACGCTGTCCAACGGTGGATCGGCACAGGCGGCCGGGGAACGGGCAGGCTGCACCTCGTCTGACCCCGGCACTACAGCAACGGGGGGTCAGAGGCTGGCGGTGAGGAGTGCGCAGGCGAGCAGCGGCAGCGCGGAGAGGGTGCCCACCAGGGCTGACGAGCGGATCCGGGCACGGGAGAGGAGCACCGCGAGCGTCGCCAGGCTGACCAACAGCGCGAGGAACGCCGCCGGCAGGGCCACGTAGAGCCCGAAGAGCAGCGCCCTCGACCGTTCGGAGTCGCACGCCTCGCCGCAGTTCGCCGGAACCGAACCGGAGAGCGTGCTGAGGAACAGACCGAACGACACGACGGCGGCCACGTACCAGCCGGCCAGCACCAGGAACGAGGAGCGCGCGTCGGCGAGGTCGGTGCGGGGCGGAGCCAGCGTCATGGGCGAAGTATCCGCTGTTGTGTGAGCGGGCGAGCGACCTGGGCCAGGCGCGTCGCACCGTCCAGCCGCGCCGTCCAGCCGCACTGCCTCGTTGCTGCGGCCGCTATTCCCTTTTGCCCGATGGGCCCTTCGTCGCGGGACGGCCATTCAATTCAGGCTGCGTTATGCTCCGGCGGTCCAAAACGAGGATCCACGGGGGTCTGGTTTGTTCAGGTGGAATAAGGTTGCCCGGCGAATAGCTGCGGCCACTTTTGTCTGTTTTGTTGGTTCTATCGTTCCTGTCGCGACGGTGCCCGCCCAGGCGTCAGCCGCAGCGCTGCCGCAGTTGAAGGCGGCGATCCCGGCCCAAAGTCTCATCCGGGCAGGCCTGTCATCCACGCTGTACCACCTCGACATTCAGCTTGGGCTGGACAAGCGCCAGGCTACGGAGGTGACGACCAGGTCGGACATCAGCGAAATCAAAGACAAGATGATGTTTTCGTTCGACGACGAGGGTTGCGAACGCGCCGGCGATGTCGTTACGTGCCGGGAGTACGCACGGTTCGGGCTGGGTGCCAGCCAGACGGCGAGCGCATTCGGGTACGCCTCACCGCAAGGCTCGACTCTGCCCAGCGGCGTTGTCGGCACCGTCCGGACGACCGTCGAGGTCAAGGGTTACGCGCCGGCGAATGTGCAGACCGAGATCATCGCCGTTGACCAGTTGACGGTAGAGCGCGTTGGCATGCCGACCCTGAGCGCTGCGCCGGGTGACACGGTCACCGCCCGCTTCGGGTTCAAAGTTTCCGGCACTGTGCCGGCGCGCGGCGTGGTCCTCGACTTCAGGAACGGCGGTCCGCAACCTGGTGTGCAGGACCTGAGCTCAGGCCTGTGGCCGGCTGAGGCGGTGGACCGCTTCTCCAACTGCTCCTACAACGGCGTCGAGTTGCTCTGGTGCCGTTTCGACCAGGAATTTGCGCCGGGTCGGACCTATGTGGTCCCGGTTCGGGTGAAGGTCAGGGCGGATTCCGGTAAGAAGGTGAGCCTGCTCGCGGGCATCCAGCCGTCGTCGGTCCGCCTGCCGAAGATCGAGGCGGTTCGTGCCGTGGCGCCAACGGAGCTGGGCGTGCCGGGCGGTGGCCCCAAGCTCGTTGTTGATAACGCGCCCGCTGTCACCGAGGCCGCTCCCCAGTTGTTCGAGGCATCGGCTGAGCAGACCATCCAGACCGACAGCAAGCTCGCCTCCGACTACGAGAAGGTGAAGCTGTTCGCCAGTACGGTCTACTACCAGAAGACGGGCGACGTGGCGCCGCTGGAAGTGGGATTCGACAACGGTGGCGAAGCGCTCAGCCGTGACCCGTTGCTGCTTGTCCAAATCCCCTTCCGCACCAAGGCGGTAGCGGTTCCGGACTCGTGCTTTGACATAATTCCGCATATGGACTATGTCGAGCCCGCGCTGACAAATCCGGCACCGCTGGGCCGCGAACAGTATCTGTGCGGCTGGCGTGGGGTCGTCGGCAATGGTCAGCGGCTGAGCCTGAAGTTCTCCCTGCGCGTGGAGTACGACAATGCGTACGGGGGCGAAGTGCGGCGCTATCCGTTCGACTTTTCGGAAAAGTCGAACGTGACGATCAACGTTGTCAAGGGGACGCCGCCCACCCCGTCGCCCTCGGCCTCTGCCACGCCCAGCCCAGGGCCGAGCGGATCGCCACCGGCCACCGCCACTCCGACCCCGAGCGGGACGGCCTCGGTCCCGGGGGCGGCATCGCCGTCATCGCCCGCGTCGGGTGCCGGTGGCGGCCTGCCCCTGACCGGTCTGCCCCTGGTCACGTTCGGTGCCGTCGGCGTGGGGATGCTGCTGGTCGGGTTCCTCCTGCTGCACTACGGCCGGCGTAAGCGGCTGACCATCCGCAGCGAGTAGCGGCGGACGCGCCGGGAGTCAGGTTCGACCAGCTCTGCTGAGTGACACGGCGGGGGACCGGAGACGGTCCCCCGCCGTCGTCGTTCTAGAACTGGTAGGTGCGGGCGACCGCCAGCATTTCCGAGCTGTGCGACCCGACGACGCCGACGGCCGGCGGCCGGGGCCGGAAGCCGGGCAGCGCCTCCAAGCCGTCGCTGGCGTCCATCGCCCGCAGCGCCACCTGCCCGGCGATCGGCCGCACCGCCAACGTGACCTCGATGCCCTCGGCCGGCGGGGCGTGGAACACCAGCCCGAAGCCCCACTTGCCGTCCCGAGGCTCCACCGGCACCGACCGCCCCGCCACCTCGGCGCGCAGCACCGTGGCGGTCGACGTGTCGACGTGCAGTGTGGCGATCCGGGCGACCCGCTGCGGGGTGAGCCGCAGCCGCAGGGTGCGTACGTTACCGGCGGCGGCGTCGGTCAGCACCAACTCCAGCTTCGGGGCCGGCAGGTTCGCCGCCTGCGCCGGGCCGGCCCGCAGCTCAGCGTCGCCGAGCCCGGGGAAGTCGTCGCCGATGTCGGTCACCCCGTCCACGTAACCGTCGGTCCACGGCTGCGGGTCGCTCTCGTGGCTG
>NZ_JAGPXZ010000307.1:0-6729 GCF_018070305.1 Micromonospora sp. M51
AGGTAGGAGCCGGAGAACTTCTTGTCGGCGTCGGAGAAGTCGCCGACGTTGGCCGAGATCGACCACGGGGCGAGCGAACGGCGGCTGTCCGACACGAGGATCGGGTTGATCTTGCCGTTGGCCTGGAAGTAGGTGCCGTCGCGCTCCTGCGCGGTGCCCAGGTCGACCAGACCGTTGTAGCCGTCGATCGTCCAGCCGAACTCACCCGGAGCCGGGTTCGGCACGTTGACCTGGATGGCCTGGCCGTCACCGTGGTACGGGTGCACCGTCACGTTGTCGACGATCGAGCCGACCGGCTGCCCCTCCGGGGTGTTGACGCAGGAGAGGCCCTTCTCGACCGCCGCGTTCGGGGCCGCGCAGGTGCCGCTGCGGACGTTCGCGAGAACCAGCTTGTCGTTGCGCACCTGCACCTTGACGTAGCTGCGGACGTGCTCCTGGTTCTGCACGGAGTTGTACCAGTACTTGTTCGGGTCCAGCGGGTCCGGCCCGTTGCCGCGGATGCCCGTGCCGGAGCTGTCCGGCTTCTTGATGTCGTAGTACTTCGAGCCGGAGGCCGAGTTGGCCGTCACGTAGATGACGCCACCCGGGCCGGGGTAGACGTCGGCAGCGCCCGGCTTCTCGTCCGGGTTCTCCTTCTGGCCGTTCTTGATGGAGTAGCTGCGGGTGTAGCTGTGGTCGTGACCCTGCAGCACCATGTCGACGCCGAGGTTGGAGAACGCGGTGGTGAAGTCCTCCCGCCGCTGCTTGTTGTCACTGTCGGTCGCGTGGCTGGCCGGCGAGTAGATGGAGTGGTGGTAGACCAGCACCTTCCACTTGGCCTCGGAGCCGTGCTTGTTGATGACGTCGGTGACGTACGCGACGTGCGCCGCGTCGCCGCCGGCGGAGCCGTCCGCCGGGTTGACGTAGCTGTTGCTGTTCAGGTCGATGAACAGCACGTCCTTGTGGATGAACCAGTAGTCGCCGCCGGACCGGGTCGCCTGGTCGCCGTTGTAGTACTGCGACGAGCGGTCGGTGTTCGGGGTGAAGTGGTGCTGCTCGTAGGACTTGCCGCCGACGTCGTGGTTACCGATGGTGGCGACGAGGGGGACCTGGCGCAGCTGGTCGGGGGCGAGGAACGAGGTCCACTGGCCCTCGTCGTTGGCGCTCTCGACGTGGTCGCCGGCGGACACCAGCAGCTCGGCGTTCGGGTTGGCCGCCGTCGCGACCTTCAGGGTGTCCTCCCAGCCGGCCTGGTCCTTCAGCCGGTCACCGGAGGAGCCGATCTGCGGGTCGCCGAAGAACAGGAAGTCGTAGTCGCCCTCGAAGTCCCGCGTCTTGAAGGAGTACGCCGGGGACCAACTGCCCTCGGCGCCGACCCGGTACGAGTACGCCGTGTTCTCGCGCAGGTTGCTGATCGTGGCGTGCCGGTTGAACCCGGTGGTGGAGGTGTTCGCCGCACCAACGGCGTCGAAGCTGACGGCGCCGGCCGGGAACTCGCCGTTGACGATCTCGGCGGTCGGGGCGAGCTGGATCTTCTGCGCGGTGTCGGCGGAGGAGTACCAGCTCACGATGCGCTGGGTCTCGTTGGCGCCGACG
Source organism: Micromonospora sp. M51 (assembly GCF_018070305.1). Taxonomy (NCBI): domain Bacteria; kingdom Bacillati; phylum Actinomycetota; class Actinomycetes; order Micromonosporales; family Micromonosporaceae; genus Micromonospora; species Micromonospora sp. M51. The sequence continues at coordinate 1,576 of NZ_JAGPXZ010000307.1, forward strand.
CCGAGGACCACACCGGTGATCGTGGTGGACTCGGCCGCGCTCGCGGTGGCCATCAGGCCACTGCCGAGAGCCGCGCCCATGCCCAGGAAGCCGGCTGCGACCCCGGCGACCAGGCGACGCCGTACGAGCGCGGAAGCCCGTGACGAGGTGCTCAATGTCATCGACATTGTTCCCTTTTCAAATAGAGAAATGGATGTGCCTTCACCCGACGCTGGGGAAGCAAATCCACGCTTTCGCTGCCCGATGAACCAACCGTGAACATGATCTTGCGAAAGACTGCACTTCACGAACTACTTAGCCTTACTCATGATCCAGAAATGCGCTGCACAAACCAGATCAACCCCATAAGGGACACGCCCGCAGAAACGACCCCGGTCGCCCAGAGGCCGGCTTTGGGCGCACGACGCCGCAGCACGAACAGCAACGGGAAGACGACCGCGATAATCGTCAACTGAACGACTTCGATGCCGATGTTGAACACCAGCAGGGACCACAGCAGGGTCCACGACCACGCCTCGTCGATGCCCAACGCGCCAGCGAAGCCCAGGCCGTGCACGAGACCGAAACAGAACACCACGCCAAGGCGGATCCAACCGGCCCGGTCCAGGCTGAAGTGACCGCGCCCGGCCGTCTCCAGGTCGGTCGCGTGCTCACCGCGCCGCCAGATTCCCCACAGGTGCCAGCCGGCGACGACGGCGATCGACAACGCGATGATCGGCTCCACGATCGCCCCCGGCACCTCGACCAGGCCGAGCGCGGCGAGCATGAACGTCACCGAGTGCGCCACCGTGAAGCTGGTGGCCGCGAGCACGATCTCCCGGAGCCGCCGCGACCCGGCGATGAGCGCCAGCAGGAACAGAATGTGGTCGACACCGCTCAGCAGGTGCTCGGCGCCCAGGACGAAGAACTCCCCGAACCGCTCGTACCAGGCCTGCGCGGTCGAGAAGGACGGGTGGGCGGCGTCGAGCGCCGCACTGCCCGACCGGCCGTCGATCTCGTAGGTGACGATCGTCTTCGTGCCCTTGACGTAGCCCTCGCCGTCCGGGAAGAGGCCACTGCGCACCACGTGCTCGTCGACCCGCTCGGGGCAGGTCCAGTCGAGCAGCAGGTCCGCGTACGGCACGCCCTCGCGGGCGCCGATCGTCGCGTCACCCACCTGCGTCGGCCGGCAGGCCGCACCCCGGGAGCTCACCGAGAACCGGTCGGAGACGTAGCCGAGGACCGTCGACGCGTGGCCCTTCAGGGCGGCGGCCTGCGCAGCGGTGTCACCCGCCTCGAACGCCGCGGTTCCGGCCTGGAAGAGCGGGTCGTCGTGGCCGGCGTCCGCGGCGGAGACGACGAGGAGGTCGTATTCGAGCTCCACCGCCGTTCGAATGTGACCCTCATCTCCCGCCGTTATTTTCGCGTACACAGTCGACGAAAAACCGTGCGCGGACGCCGGTTCGGCGGCCAGAAACGGAACCACCGCTGCGGCGAAACCGACAGCGGCGACGATAACGGTACGGCGGATCCGGCCTGACATTCGACTCCCTCGGTTGGCCAGTGCACGTTGCATGTCGTTGGTGAACACCAACCCGCGTACCGACGAACCGCCGGAGAACAACATCCCCGAACCGCCGCCCACCGACTGCCGGTGACCGGAATTGAGATAGGAATACGAAGAAGTACGCGCACATTCCGCCACCACCCGGAGGACGATCACCTTGCGCCCCCCGCTTCGGGCCGTCGCCATGCTGGCCGCGACCGCCGCGCTGGTCACCGCCTGCAACTCCAGCGACGACTGGTCCGAACCACGTCCGGCGCCCAGCGCCATCGGCACCCTCGGCCCCGGGTTCGTCGACCCCTCCACGAAGCCCGCGCCGGAGGCGACCATCACCCCGCAGCCCGGCTCGTGGGCCGGTGTCCACCCTCCGAAGGACTACCGGGTCGTCCTGCTGACCAGCGGTACCGACAACCCGACCAAGGCCCTGGTGACAGCGGTCAAGGAGTGGGCCGACGACGAGCACGTCGACCTCAGGACGATCGTGGTCGGCAACGCGCGCGAGGCCGTTCCCAGCATCGCCAAGGCGATGGAGATGGGTCCGGACCTCATCGTCAGCGCGGGAAACGATCTCATCGACGGGCTCGCACTGGTCACCCCGAACCACCTGGACGAGAAGTTCCTGGTGGTCGGCGCGGAGCTGGCCGAGCCCACCCACAACGTCACCGCCGTCGACTGGGAGGGCGCGTCGTTCCGTGGTGAAGGGCTCGGCATGTCCTCGACGTACGACCCGAACTCGTTCACCGCGGAACGTTGCGCGGCGGCCATCCGGGCGGGCGTGGCCGCCGTCCTCAACGACCTGACCGGGATCGTGGTCTGGCTCTGACGACGAGGGCCTCGCCCTCGGGGCCGCCCGGCCCGGTGCGGAGGCCGGTGAACCTCCGCACCGGGCCGGCGGGTCACCCGGTCGAGCAGGTGGCCGTCATTCCCGTACCGGTGCCGGTGCCCTGGTAACCGAACTCGGTCGACTGCCCTGCGGCGACCGAGCCGTTGTAGGCGACATTCGTGAACTGGACGGTGCCGGTGGTGCCGCTGCGGTTGGCGCTCCAGACGCTGGTGATGCTGGCCCCCGAGGGCAGGGTCATGGCTACCGCCCAGCCGTTGATCGGCGCGGCGCCGGCGGTCACCCGCACCGTGGCGACGAAGCCGCCCGTCCACTGGTTGACCGACACCGACGCCACACAACCCGCACCGGTCGGCGGCGGGGTGGTCGGGGGAGGCGTGGTTGGCGGCGGGGTGGTCGGCGGGGGCGTGGTCGGCGGCGGGGTGGTCGGGCCGTCAGCCAGGACCGGGGTCGACCAGTCCCGCCAGTCGGCCAACCGACCGAGCGCCCTGCTGGAAATCCGGATCACGCCCGGCTGGTTGCCCGTCTTCAGCAGGAACCTGCGGATGCTGTTCTGCAACGGGGTACGCCACTCGGGGCGGTTGGCGCAGTGGGTGCCGTCCTGCACGTCGGACCAGTAGGTGATGTTGTCGCCGGCGCCGAGCGCCCGGTAGACCTCCGCGCCGCCCAGGGCCGCCACGCTCGCCGACCGCGGGCCGAGGTTGGCGATGTGCGGGTTGTCCATGATGAACAGTCCGCGCGGTGCCACCATGGCGACCATCTCGTGCGTGTCCACCGGGAGCCGGTTCGGGCTGCCGGTGAAGGAGCCGAACGCGTCGCCCAGCCAGGGTTGCTCCCCGTACGCGCTGCTGAGGCTCTGCGCGCCCTCACCGGGGATGCCCCGGAAGATGGGCACGCCCGCGCTGCCCGATTCGATCGGCATGGTCAGGGCGATGCGTTGGTCGAACACCCCGATCGCGAAGGCGCCCTTGCCGTACCGGGAACAGCCGGTCACACCCATCGCGTCCGCCTTGAGGATCCGGCCGTCGGACTGCTCGATGACGTCGATGATCCGGCTGACGCCCCAGCCCCAGGCGGCGAGCAGTCCGGTGCTGCTCGATGAGCCGTAGATGCTGTAGAACGCGCCCTGCTTGTTGTTCCGGGGGGTGCCCTCGCGGCCAACCGCCAACGGGTCGTAGCTGATCACGGCAGCGCCGGCGGCCTTGATGGTGGCCGTGTCCGCGCCGAACCCGCCGACGACCACGACGGCCGGGAAGGGACCGGTGCCGCTGGGCAGCTCGACCCGTGCCGAGAAGCTGGTGCTCCTGCCGTTGTGTGACACGTTGACGGTGATGGTGCTGTTGGACACCGTCCCGGTGACCGTCGCCGGTTTGGCGGGCTTCTCGCCGAAGACGAACTTCTCCGCCAGTTCCTTGATCTCCGCCCGACGGCAGCGCCAGTCGGACTTCGAGGTGATGGTCTGGCCGTTCAGCTTCTTGAAGGGGTCGGGAAGCTTGGCGTTGGTGGGCAGCGAACCCAGGTCCGGCAGGCCGGACACCGCGCAGTCGGCGCCCTCGTCCTCGACCGCGGCGGCCAGTGGGGCCACGGCGGCGTACGCGCCCATGGTTCGTGTTGCTACCGATGCCGATCCGGCGACCGTGAGCGCTGCTACCGCCAGCGCGACGACCACCGATCGGGTGGTAGAGCGGCCCGAGCTGATGACCACGGGGCTCTCCTTCCGAGTGGTGATGGAAAAGGAAGGAACGAAACGTGATCGATGATCACGAATGCCAGCCAGGTAAAGCTTGAGCGCTTCGATCGGGAAGTGTCAATATTTTGCCGAAACTTTCGAGCCTTCCCACCGCCTCAGACGACGCTGGGACCGGCCGCCGGGGCAGCCACGCGGGTGAGATCACGGATCCTGCGCGCGGCAGATATCGAAAGTTTCGACGGTCAGCGCGGGGTAGGCCCACGATCCTCGAACTCGTACGTGGTGGTCAGGCCCTCGGGCAGGTCGGGGACCAGGGCGTTGGTGCCGTCGACCACCTGGACGTAGCGCCTGCCCTGGAAGATCGAGTAGCTGCCGTCGGGAACCTGATCGATCCGGAAGAGCTGCGTCGACGCGGCGGCATCACAGGCCCGGCCGCGTACGCTGCCCGGCGCGGCGTCGTGCACGACGGTCATGCAGACCTCGGTGGCACCGGCCGCCAGCAGGATCCGATACCTGTCGCCCTCGGGGCGCAGCACCCACAGCGCCCGATCGTCGATGCCCTGGTCGGTGGTGGCCCGCACCTGGTCGCCGTCGCTGTCGATCGCCAACGTCGCGCCGCGCATGCCGGGCAGGGTGATCTGGACCTGCCGCCGGCCGCCGAGGATCTCCTGCGGTCCCGCCGAGGCGGTCGCGGACGGCACCACGGGCGGGGTCACGGGCGGCGCGACCTGGGTCGCCGGGCCGGCGTCCGGCGTCTCGACGTCGTTCCGGATCTGTGACAGGGCGGTGCCAGCGGCGACGGCCACCACGGCCAGCCCCGCCGCGCCCACTGCAGCCCGACGCCGCCGACGCCGGTCGCTGCGCTGCCGCAACGCCTGCGCCCCCGGCAGCGTGGCGACTCGCCGGACCTCGTCCACGATCGCGGTGAGATCGTCGCGCGGATCAGCCATGGGAGGTCTCCTCCTGGTGCGCATCGGTCAGCAACCCGGCCATCGCTCGCCGGCCACGGGCGAGGTACGTCTTCACGGTCCCGACGGGGGCCCGCATCTCGGCTGCCACCTCCGCGACGCTGAGATCGTT
>NZ_JAGPXZ010000308.1:0-6681 GCF_018070305.1 Micromonospora sp. M51
GCCCTCGTTGCCGCTCCGGTCGCCCCGATCTGCGGGTTTGCCCTCGATCGAGGGACATCGTTTGACTTGGGCGCCAAGCACATCTTTGATAGTCAATGTGTCTGTTCGGCGTGGTCGGGCGCCTGGTCGCCTGGGTGGGCCGGTCGATGCCCTGACCCTGGAGGCCTGATGCGAGTCATCGCGTGGAGAACCCCGAGCCGCCCACGACGGCGGCTGTTGCCGGTGGCGATGGCGGCGGTAACGCTGCTGAACCTGGCCGTTGGTGTGCCGGCGGCCGCCGCGGCGCCGTCGACCGTCGTCGGTGTGGCCAGCGGTCGGTGCCTGGACGTGGTCGGCAACGTCAGAACAGCCGGGGCCGGCATCAACATCTACGACTGCAATGGTCAGGCCAACCAGGCGTGGACCTTCACCTCAAGCGGCGAGCTGCGGGTCTACGACGAGACGATGTGCCTGGACGTCGTCGGCCAGGACACCACCGCACCGGCCGCGCTGCAGATCAACAGCTGCACCGGAGGGGCCAACCAACGCTGGCGGATCAACACCTCCGGGACCATCGTCGGCGTCCAGTCCGGCCTGTGCCTGGACGTGACCGGCGCGGGCACCGCCAACAGCACCACCGTCGGCCTCTGGACCTGCAACGGCCAGTCCAACCAGCGGTGGACGACGTCTCTCGGCAGCGCCGACGCCCAGCCGCCGACGGCGCCAGGCAGCCCACGGGTGAGCGGCCTGACCTGCAACTCGGTGACGTTCGCCTGGAACGCCTCGACGGACAACGTCGCGGTGGCCTTCTACGACGTCTACCACGACGGCCAGCTGATGACGTCGGTGAGTGGCACGACGCTCTCCACCAATCTGACGGTGGTCGCCGGGGCGACCTGGGGCCTGTACGTCAACGCCCGCGATGCCGCCGGCAACGTGTCGCAGGCCAGTGCCACGGTGTCGATCACTCCGCCGCCCTGTCAGGCCGACAGCCAGCCGCCGACGGCGCCGCAACAGCTCACCGGCACCGCGTCGGGCACCACGGTGACGCTGCGCTGGACAGCGTCGACCGACAACATCGGGGTTCGGGCGTACGACATCTACCGGGCTGGCGTGAAGGTGGGAACGGTCACCGGCACGCCGCCGGCGACCACGTTCACCGACAGTGGTCTGACGGCGAACACCTCCTACCAGTACTACGTGGTTGCTCGGGACGCACAGGACAACGCCTCGTCGCGTAGCGGCACCGCTACGGTGACCACCGGTGCGGCGTGCGCCAACCCGGTGTGCGGGGTGCGGCAGGTCAGCACCGACACCGACATCCCGTGGGGTCTGGTGACGTTGCCGGACGGCAGCGTCCTCTACAACCGGCGCGACGCGCACGACATCATCCAGCTCAACCCGACCACCGGGGCCAAGACCAACCTGGGCACGGTGCCGAACGTGCAGAGCACCGACGGTGAGGGTGGCCTGCTAGGGCTCGCCATCTCGGCCAGCTACTCCAGCGACCGTTGGCTGTACATCATGCACACCTCGCCGAGCGACAACCGCATCGTCCGGATCAGGTTGGAGAACGGGCGCCTCAACACCGCGAGCGAGCAGGTGCTCCTCACCGGTATTCGGCGTAACAAGTACCACAACGGTGGTCGGCTGCGGTTCGGCCCGGACGGCAAGCTGTACGCCAGCACCGGCGACGCACAGAACGGCAACTACGCCCAGGACCGGTCCAGCCTCGAAGGCAAGATCCTGCGGCTCAACCCGGACGGCACCGTTCCCTCGGACAACCCGTTCGGCAACTATGTGTGGAGCTACGGCCACCGCAACCCCCAGGGGCTGGCGTTCGACTCGCAGGGCCGGCTGTGGGAGCAGGAGTTCGGCAACTCGATCATGGACGAGACCAACCTGATCACCAAGGGCGGGAACTACGGCTGGCCGGCGTGTGAGGGCACCAGTGGCTCCTGCGGTACGGCCGGGTTCATCGCACCGGCGCGCACCTACCCGACTGCCGAAGGGTCCTGCTCCGGCATCACGATCGTGCGCGACGCGCTCTACGTGGCCTGTGCCCGAGGTGCTCGGATGTACCGCGCGGTGATCAGCGGCAGCAACCTGACGAACGTGCAGACGTACTTCAGCGGTACCTACGGTCGGTTGCGGACGGTGGAGCCGGCCCCCGACGGGGGACTGTGGCTGACCACCACCAACGTCGGTGACAAGGACAGCACCCCGAACAACAGCAACGAGAAGATCATGCACGTCACGCTGGGCGGCTAGGTTCGACGGCTCCGCAGACGCGATCGTGGTGCACCGAGCGACATCGGTCAGGTGATGTGGCGGAAGAGCGCCATACCACTGAGGCATGCATATGCCTCAGTGGTATGGCCGCCGTAACCGAAACTGCCCCGGACGCCCCCCGAAAACCGCGCTGGCCGGCTGCCCTCAGCCGCTGCTCAGGAGCACGAGTTGCTGCGTGGCCCGGGTCATCGCGACGTACCTGTCGACGGCCCCTTCGATGCCGGCGCCGAACGTCTCCGGGTCGATGAGAACGACCAGGTCGAACTCCAGCCCCTTGGCCTGCTCCGGGCTCAGTGACCGGACCCGGTCCGTGGGCGGGAAGGTCGGGTCACCGATGACGCAGGCGATCCCCTCGGCGTGCGCGGCGAGCCAGCTGTCGAGGATCGACAGCAGGTCGGCGACGGACCCGTGGACGACGGGCAGCCCGTTGCCCCGGATGGAGGTCGGCACGTTCGCGTCCGGGAGCACGGCCCGGATGACCGGCTCGGCCTGCGCCATGACCTCCGCCGGGGTGCGGTAGTTGACGTTCAGCGAGGTCACCGTGATCCGGTCGAACCCGACCCGCTTGAGGCGTTCCTGCCACGACTCGGTGAACCCGTGCCGGGCCTGGGCGCGGTCGCCCACGATGGTGAAGCTGCGCGACGGGCACCGCGCCAGCAGCATCTGCCACTGGGCGTCGGTCAGCTCCTGTGCCTCGTCGACGACGATGTGCGCGAACGGGCCGGCCAGCAGGTCCGGTTCAGCGTCCGGCAGGCCGGAGTCGTCGACCAGGACCTCGCGCAGGTCGGGTTGGCGCAGCATCGTCAGCAGGCCCTCGCCGTCGTCGTAGGTGTCGGCGGCGAGCAGTTCGTCGACGACCCGGGCCATGTGGTCGCGTTCGACGGCTGCCGCCGGGTCGTGCCGACGGGTGCGCCCCGACCTCTCCGCGTCACCGAGCCGCTGCCGTGCCGCGTCCAGCAGCGGCAGGTCGGACACGGTCCACGCCCGGGGTTCGTCGCGTTGCAGCTTGCGGACCTCCGCCGGGCTGAGCCACGGCGCGCACGTGCGCAGGTACGCGGGAACCGACCACAGATCACTCACGAGATCGGCCGCGTCGAGCAGCGGCCAGGCGCGGTTGACGATCGCCCGCAGGTCCCGGTTGCGCAGCAGCGAGTCGCGCAGCACGTCGTCCGGTTCGTCGCCGTCGTACCTGTCGGTGAGGATGGCGAGCAGTTCCTCCCAGATCTCTTCGCGCGCCTCGTTGTGCGGGGTGCCCAGGCCCGGCGCCCGGAACGCGTCGACCCAGTCGTCGGCGCTCAGCCGGAGGTCGGAGTCGCCGACAGTGATCGTCATCGGGGTGACCGGCGGGTCCTCGTAGAACCGGACGGCCGCGTCGATCGCCCGGACCAGCTCGGCCGAGGACTTCAGCCGGGCCACCTCCGGGTCGGCCTCGACGGTCGCCGTCGCCCCCTCGGGGACCAGGTCGCGCAGCGTGCAGGTCTGCACGTCCTCCTCACCCAGGCTGGGCAGGACGTCGCCGACGTACGCCAGGTAGGGCTGGTGCGGCCCGACGAAGAGCACCCCACCCCGGCGCTGACCGAGGCGCGGGTCGGAGTAGAGCAGGTACGCGGTCCGGTGCAGGGCCACGACGGTCTTCCCGGTGCCCGGACCGCCGTCGACCACGAGGGCCCCGGCCGACCCGGCCCGGATGATGGCGTCCTGGTCGGCCTGGATCGTGCTGAGCACGTCACGCATCCGGGCCGATCGGGCGCTGCCCAGGCTCGCGATGAACGCGGACTGGTCGTCGAGCGCGGCGGCGTGCCCCACCAACCCGTCCGGGGTGAACACCTCGTCCCAGTAGTCACTGATCCGGCCGCGGGTCCAGCGGTACCGGCGGCGGCTCGCCAGGCCCATCGGGTTGGCGTGGGTCGCGCCGAAGAACGGCTCGGCGGCGGGTGAGCGCCAGTCGAGCAGCAGACGTCGACCGGTGCTGTCGGTGAGGCCGCGACGTCCGACATAGACCGGCTCGGGACTGTCCGCCTCGACCAGGTGACCGAGGCACAGGTCCAGCCCGTAGCGGCTCAGTGAGCGCAGACGGGCGGTCAGCCGACGAACCTCCTCGTCCCGGTCGACGGCCTGGCGGCCCTTGCCGCCGGGTGCCCGGCGCGCGGCGTCCAGGCGGTCGGACAGCTCGGCGGTCAGCTGCGCGAGGTTCCGCGCCATGGCCGCGAAGTGCCGCTCGTCCTGGGCGATGAGCGCCGGGTCGGCCTTGGGGGCGAGGTGACCGGGTAGTGCGAACACGGAGGTAGGCAAGGAATTCATGTCATGACGTCCATTTCGGCAGATTCAAGCCTCGGCCGACGATTCTGCGTCATAAACGGGGTCTTGCCGCAAGCCCCCCAGTACGCTATAAGTTAGAAGTGGCGGGAGACCAGGGGTCTCCCGTTTTTCGTTGCCGACCGACGCGCAGTGCCGTCACGGGGCGTCGACGACCTCGCGGCCGAGCGGCCAGAACGCGGCCGGAACGAGCTTGAAGTTGGCGATGCCGAACGGAATCCCGATGATCGTGACGCAGAGGGCGATGCCGGCGAGGATGTGGGAGAGCGCGAGCCACCACCCGGCCAGCACCACCCACAGGATGTTCGCCAGGCCGGAGCCGACGCCCGCGCCCGGCTTGGGCACCAGGGTGCGTCCGAAGGGCCACAACGAGTAGACCGCGAGGCGCAGCGACGCGACGCCGAACGGGATGGTGATGACCAGGACGAAGCAGATCAGCGCGGCGATGCCGTAGCCGGCCGCCAGCACGATGCCACCGCCGAAGACGAGCCACAGCACATTCAGTACGAATCGAATCACCACTCCAGCATGAAGCATGCTCACCACCCGGGCGCCCGGTAAGGTACCCGCAACCCTTGCACGGCGTGCGGTAGCCCGGTTCTGCGAAGCTCAGGAGGATCGTGTGTCGTCCGATGACGGTTGGCTGCTCGACACCCCGATCGCACACCGCGGGCTGACCGGCCACAATCGACCGGCGAACTCCCTCGCGGCGTTCGAGGCGGCCGCCGACGCCGGCTACGCCTGCGAACTGGACGTGCAGCTCACCCGCGCGGGCGAACTCGTCGTCGTCCACGACTACGACCTGGCGACCCTCACCGGTGCGGAGATCGCCACCGCGGAGTTGACCCCGGCCGACCGGCAGCGACTCCGGTTGCAGGGCACCGACCAGCGCATCCCCACGCTGTCGGAGGTGCTGGAACGGGTCGCCGGACGGGTGCCCCTGCTGATCGAGCTGAAACGGCCGGCGCTCACCCTCAACTTCGATCTCGTCGAGGAGGTGCTGCGGCAGACGGCCGACTATCCCGGGCGGTACGCTGTCGAATCCTTCGATCCGCTGCTCGTGGCGGCGCTGCGGGTCGCGGTGCGCAAACTGCCGCCGCGCCAGCGGGTGCCGGTGGGGCGCATCGGCGGGCTACTGCGTACCGCCGGGCCACTGACCCGGATGGTGGGTCGCAGCATGGTCAGCAATCTGGTCACCCGACCCGATTTCCTGGCCTACGAGGTGGACGCATTTCCTTCCGGTCTGACGGCGTGGTGGCGTCGACGTGGTGTTCCGGTGATTGCCTGGCCGGTCGCATCACCGGAACGGGAGATGTTTGCCCGTCAATACTCCGACAACATCGTATTCTCGGGCTATAGACCGTCGCATGGGCAGCGTCTAGCATCGTGACGTGTCTGTTGACCAAGGACAGAGCGGGTTGCTCGCCGAGTCGCAGAACGGGCCCCCCGGCGATCCGTTGCAGGTCTACCGCGCGTTGGCGGAAGACAGCATCAACAAGCTCAGGGACCAATACGACTGGCGGGCCAAATGGCACCGTCGACTGTTCCGATTCACCGGCATCCTGGTCATCGTCATCAGTGCGTCACTGCCGCTGCTCGCCGGCTTCAGCTACCCCGGTAAGAACCTGGTAATAGCGGTGTCGGGTGTGGTCATCGCCGTGGCCACCGCGTTACGCACCTTTTATCAGTGGGATCAGATGTGGGCGCTGCTGCGACGTACCCATTTCGCACTCATCGAGGCGAGCAACCACTGGCGGCTCGCGTTCGGTCGCGCCGAGGCAACAGCTGATCCGGCCGAGCGGGAGCAGCGCGCCTACGCGGCGACAGAGGAACTGCTGGCGAAGATCGAAAGCATTCGCGGTGCCGAGACGGAGAAGTTCTTCAGCTCGTTGGCCTTCCCGGATGAATCCGCGCTGACGGGCAAGCCCTTCGGTCCCTGACCACGGCTCGGTGAAACACCTGATACGACATCCAGGGCCAACCGGGGGACGTACCCGGAGGTCGCCAGGCGTCGGCGGTCACATGATGGCTGGCATGAAACGCGCAGCGCTCTTCGTGATCGCCGGACCGGTCGGCATCGCCACCGACGGCCTG
>NZ_JAGPXZ010000309.1:0-6681 GCF_018070305.1 Micromonospora sp. M51
GGTCAACCACTCCAGCGGCTACGTCGCCGGCGGGACCGTCCCGTTCCGGATGGGCAACGCGCACCCCAGTCTCTTCCCGTACGAGCCGCTGCCCACCGCCGACGGCGAGCTGATCGTCATCGCCGGCAACGACGGGCAGTTCCGCAAGCTCTGCCAGGTGCTCGACCTGCCCGACCTGCCGGACGACCCGCGCTTCGGCCGCAACCAGGACCGCACCGCCAACCGCGAGCAGTTACGCCCCCTGCTGGTGCAACGGCTCGCCACCCGACCGAAGGACGAGTGGTTCCGTGACCTGCTCGTCGCCGGCGTCCCGTGCGCGCCGATCAACACCATCGACGGCGGTGTGGCGCTCGCCGAGGAGCTGGGGCTCGACCCGGTCGTCACCGTCGGCGACGTACCCGGCGTGCGTAACCCCATCACCTTCTCCGACACCCCGGCCCGGTACGAGCTGCCGCCGCCCGGGCTCGACGAACACGGCGAGGAGATCCGCGCGTGGCTGAAGAACTGAGCTTCCCGACCGGGATCGGCACCTCCGACCCGACCACCATCTCCCTGCTGGGGCAGGACCTGGCCGCCGACCTGATGGGCACCGTGGGCTTCGGCGAGCTGGCGTACTGGCTGGTCGCCGGGCGCCGCCCCACCCCCGGTGAGGTGCGGGTCTTCGAGGCGGTGCTGGTGGCCCTCGCCGATCACGGCTTCACCCCGACGGCGATCGCCGCCCGGCTGACCTACCTGTCCGCGCCCGAGTCGTTGCAGGGCGCGCTCGCCGCCGGCCTGCTCGGCGGCGGCTCCCGCTTCCTCGGCGTCACCGAGGACTGTGGACGCTTCCTCGCCGACACGCTCGAGAAGGCCGGTGAGGTGACCGACTACGACGCGGCGGCGCTGGACGCGGTCACCCGGGCCAAGCAGGAACGCCGGCTGGTCCCCGGGCTGGGGCACCCCGTGCACAAGGAGCAGGACCCGCGCACCCCCGTCCTGATCCGGATCGCCACCGAGGAGGGTCTGCACGGCCCGCACCTGCGGCTGTTCGAGGCGATCGGACGCGTCCACCCGCAGGTGCTCGGCCGCACCCTGCCGCTCAACGGCGCCGGGGTCTGCGGCGCGGCCCTGGCCGACCTGGGGCTCCCCGTCGAGATGCTGCGCGGCTTCGCCCTGCTGGCCCGCGCGGCGGGGCTGCTCGGGCACCTCGCCGAGGAGCGACGACGACCGCTCGGCATGGACATCTACCGCACTGTCGACAGCAACGCCGTCTACGAACCCTGACCCCCTCTCCGCACCCCCGAAAGGAGCGGGAATGGCCTCCATCGTCGCGGTCATCGCCTCCACCCACCACCCCTTCTACTACCGGGCCAGCACCGCCACCGGCGATGATCGACCACCGTTCGCCGACGAGTGGACCCGCAAGATCCTGGCGTTCCGGGAGACGTTGACCCGGGCCCGACCCGACGTGCTGGTGATGGTCGGCTCCGACCACTTCCACCAGCTCTGGCTGGACAACATGCCGCAGTTCCTGGTCGGCAAGGCGCCCCGCTACGACGCCAACTGGTACAACGAGGAGCGCGAGTTCGGGCTGCCCCGGATGCTGCTCACCGGCCAGGAGGACCTGTCCGCGCACATCCTGCGGGCCGGGCTCGACGCCGGGTTCGACCTCGCGTTCAGCAACGAGCTGCGCATCGACCACAGCATCACCTGCCCGATCATCACGCTGCGGCCCGAGGCCGACCTGCCGATCGTGCCGATCTACACGAACATCTTCGCGCCGCCGCTGCCGCAGCCCAAGCGCTTCGTCCAGCTCGGCCAGAGCATCCGCGACATCGTCGAGTCGTGGCCGTCGCACCTGCGGGTGGCCGTCATCGGCACCGGTCACCTCTCGCTGGAGCTCGGCGGCCCCCGGCAGTTCGGCCCGCACGGCCCGGACCCGGAGTTCGACAGGCGGGCCGTCGAGTGGATCGCCAACGGCGACCTGGACGAGTGCCTGCGCGAGGTCACCCTGGACAGCCTGCACTCCCCCGGCAACGCCACCCACGGTTTCATGGACTTCATGCTCATGATGGGCGTGGCCGGTGCCGGCGTGAAGGCCGACTACGTCGACACCCTCGACCTGTTCCACACCATGGAGGCCTACTTCACCTGGTACCCGAACGGAGCGCCGACGGCATGAGCAGATACCTGCTGAACAAGTTCCTCTTCACCGTCGACCGGGACCCGGAGCTGGTCGAGCGCTACCGCAGCGAGCCGCGCGAGCTGGTCGCCTGGTGGGAGGCCGAGTGCGCCAACACGGTGCTGAACTGCCACACCGGCGAGGCCAGCACCTGGCTGCGCTTCGACGACGTGGAGCGCGAGGCGCTGGCCACCCACGACCACGTGAAGCTCTTCGAGCTGGGCGCGCACCCGTTCCTCACCCTGACCCTCTTCATCGCCCTCTTCGAGCGGGACAACACCGAGCCGCTGGAATACCAGAAGTCCTACGGCGCGCGGCTGGCCCACTTCTCGATGCCCTACCCGGACATCGCGACGTGATCCGCGCGGCAGTGCTCACCCGCTGCGGTGCCGCGCCGACGCTCGCCGAGCGGCCGACACCCGTGCCAGCCGACGGCGAGGTGGCGGTCACCGTCGAGGCGGTGCCGATCACCCCGCTGGACGTGCTGTGCGCCAGCGGCACCAGCTACTTCGGCCCGCCGACCACCCCGTACGTGCCGGGGGTGCAGGGGGTCGGTCGGCTGGCCGACGGCACTCCCGTGTGGTTCGGCACGTCGGCCGGGATGCGCCCTGGTGTGGACGGCAGCATGGCGGGCACGGTCACGGTGCCCACCGCCGACGTGGTGGCGCTGCCCGACGGCGTACCGCTGAGCCTGCTCGCGGCCCTGGGCCTCTCCGCGGTCGCCGCGCAGGCGGCGCTGACCGACGCCGGCGGCCTGTCGGTCGGTGACCAGGTCGTCGTGCTGGGGGCCGGGGGTGTGGTGGGCCAGGCCGCCATCCAGCTCGCACTGCTCGGCGGCGCCCGCCGCGTCATCGCCGTGGCCCGCTCGGCGGCGGCCCGCGCCCGGGCCGAGGAGCTCGGCGCCGCCGTCGCCCTCCCGCTGCTCCCCGACGACGACGTCGCGTCGTTGGCCGACCGGCTGCGCCACGCCGCCGACGGGCCGCTCGACCTCGTCCTGGACCCGGTCTTCGGTGTCCCGGCCGCGGCGGCGCTGCGGGTGCTGCGCCCCGGTGGGCGACTGGTCAACCTGGGCAGCGCGGCGGGTGCGACCGCACCCATCGAGTCCGCCGTGCTGCGCAGCGGGGCACTGCGGATCGTCGGTTACACCAACAACGGGTTGTCGACCGCCGCGCGGGCAGCGGCGCTGACAGTGGTGGCCGGGCACGCGGCGACCGGCCGGCTCACCGTCGATCATGAGATCGTGCCCTTCGATGCCGTCGCGGATGCCTGGGCCCGGCAGGACGCCGGCACCGCCGCCGGCCGGATCGTCCTCGCGCTCTGAGGAGGGCCGGACCCCAGCCAGGGATCGCGAAACCCTGGATAAACCGCACCTGGTTGGGGTTCCGGCACGGTGCGACGGTCGGTCCATGACACCTTCCACCCACACCGTCGCCGGCCACTGGATCGGTGGCGAGACCGTCACCGGCTCCGCCGGCACCCTTCCCGTCGTGAACCCGGCCACCGGCGAGGTCGTCGCCGAGACCCCGGCCGGCACCGCCGCCGACGTCGATCGCGCCGTCGCCGCCGCCCGGGCCGCCTTCCCGGCCTGGTCGGCGACCACCCCGCAGCACCGGGCGGACGTGCTGCGCCGCCTCGGCGCCGGCCTCGCCGCCCGTACCGAGGAGATCGCCCAGGCGATCACCGCCGAGATGGGCTCGCCGATCGGCATGTCCCGCACCGCCCAGGTCGCCTTCCCGGCCGCGGTGCTCGAATCCATCGCCGGCCTGGCCGACGACTTCGCCTGGACCGAGGAGGTCGGCAACTCGCTGATCGTCCGCGAGCCGATCGGCGTGGTCGGCGCGATCACGCCGTGGAACTACCCGCTGCACCAGGTGATGGCGAAGCTCGCCCCGGCCCTGGCCGCCGGTTGCACTGTGGTGCTCAAGCCCAGCGAGCTGACCCCGTTGACCGCGTACCTGCTCTTCGACGCGGTCACCGAGGCCGGTCTGCCGCCGGGGGTGCTGAACCTGGTCAGCGGCACCGGGCCGGTGGTCGGCGAAGCTCTCGCCGGGCACCCCGACGTCGACCTGGTCTCGTTCACCGGCTCCACCGCCACCGGCGCGCGGATCATGCGGCTCGCCGCCGACCGGATCGCCCGGGTCGCGCTGGAGCTGGGCGGCAAGTCCGCCAACGTGATCCTCCCGGACGCCGACCTGGCCACCGCCGTCAAGGTGGGCGTCGGCAACGCCCTGCTCAACTCGGGTCAGACCTGCACCGCGTGGACCAGGATGCTGGTGCACCGCGACCGGTACGACGAAGCCCTCCACCTGATCGCCACGGCGGTGGCCGGCTACCGGCTCGGCGACCCGTTCGACCCGGCGACCCGGCTCGGCCCGTTGGTCTCCGCCGCCCAGGCGCAGCGGGTGCGTGGCCACATCGACCGGGCCGTCGCCGACGGCGCCCGGCTGGTCGCCGGTGGACCGGACGCGCCGGTGCCGGCCCGGGGGCACTTCGTCGCCCCTACCGTCTTCGCCGACGTGCACCCCGACAGCGCGCTCGCCCAGGAGGAGGTCTTCGGGCCGGTGCTCGCCGTCATCCCGTTCGCCGACACCGACGAGGCGGTCGCCATCGCCAACAACTCGAAGTACGGGCTGGCCGGCGCGGTCTGGTCCGCTGACACGGACGCGGCGCTGGCGGTGGCCCGGCGACTGCGCACCGGCGCCGTCGACATCAACGGTGCCCCGTTCAACCCGCTCGCCCCGTTCGGTGGCTACAAGCAGTCCGGCCTGGGCCGGGAGTTGGGCGTGCACGGGCTGGCCGAGTTCTGCGAGCTGAAGGCGATCCAGCGATGACCGGCGGCGAGCTGTCCCCGGCCGCGCCGGGCGGCGGCACCGAAGCGGCGTCCGCGCCGGTCACGGTTCGCGCGCTGGTCGCGCGCGGGTCGGGTGCCGAGCTGCGGGTCGAGTGGGTACGCCTGCCCGCGCCCGGCCCCGGCGAGGTGCGGGTGACGATCACGGCGGCCGGTGTCTGCCACTCCGACCTGTCCATGGTCAACGGCACCCTCGCGGCGAGGTTCCCGCTGGTGCTCGGGCACGAGGCGACCGGTGTGGTGGCCGAGACCGGGCCGGGCGTGCAGGTGGCCGTCGGCACCCCGGTGGTGCTCAACTGGGCACCGGCGTGCCGGGCCTGCTGGTGGTGTCGGCGCGGCGAGCCGTGGCTCTGCGCCGCCACCACGGCCCCGACGGTGGCGCGTGGCGAGACCGACGACGGGGTCCCGCTGCACCTGACCCTCGGCCTCGGCGCTCTCGCCGAGGCGGTGGTGGTACCCGAGCGTGCCGTCATCCCGATCCCGGCCGGGCTGCCACCCGAACAGGCCGCACTGCTCGGCTGCGCGGTGCTCACCGGCGTGGGTGCGGTCCGGAACACCGCCCGGGTGACGCCCGGCGAGTCGGTGGCGGTCGTCGGGCTCGGTGGCGTCGGGCTCGCCGTGCTCAGCGCGGCCCGCCGGGCCGGTGCCACCACGATCCTGGCCGTCGACGTCGCGGAGGCGAAGCGGGATCTGGCGCTGGCCGCCGGGGCCACCGACTTCCTGCTCTCCGACGATCGGCTCTCCAAGGAGGTACGGGCGCGCACCGAGAGCCGTGGCGTCGACCACGCCTTCGAGTGCGTCGGTCGGGCGGCCACCATCCGTGCCGCCTGGCGGCTCACCCGGCGCGGCGGAGCGGTGACAGTGGTCGGGATGGGCGCGAAGGACGACATGGTCAGCCTCGGCGCGCTGGACATCTTCCACTCGGCGCGCACGCTGCGCTCCTCGGTGTACGGATCGTCCGACCCGGATCGGGAGGTGCCGATGCTGGCTGCCGAGCTGGCCGACGGCGCACTGGATCTGGGGGTGCTGGTCAGCGGCACGATCCCCTTGGACGAGGCGCCCACGGCGTTCGACCGGCTGGCCCGGGGCGAGGGCGCCCGCTGGGTGGTCACCCTCAGCTGACGCCGGTCACAGCCGGGATTTCAGGACGTCGACCTCGCAGCCTGGTGCGAACGGGTCGAAGCCGTGCGCGACGAGCCAGCGGATCGCCAGCAGGCTGCGCGCTGACCACCAGCCGCGGATGACGTCGAGGTCGACGTCGGCGCGGTAGCCGGCGAGGACGTCGGCGAGGCGTTCCTCGTGCCCGAGCGTCAGGGTGGCGAGGTCGAAGAGGGCGTCGCCCCGGCCCGCCTCGGACCAGTCGATCACACCGGTGATCTCGTCGCCGTCGACGAACACGTGGGTGATCTGCAGGTCGCCGTGCGTGAACACCGGGGTCCACGGTCGGAGCGCCGCCTCGGCGACCCGGCGGTTGCGGGCGACCAGGTCGGTGGGGAGGACGCCGTCGCGGACGAGCCACTCGCACTCGGCGTCAAGCTGTGATGTCAACTCGGCGCGGTCGCGACCGGGCCACGGCGGTAGTGGCGCGTCGTGCAGCTTTCGAACGGCGGCGCCCACTGCGGGCCACGCCGCCGGCGACGCGGTCGACGGCTCGCCGAGGCGGCCGAGTGGC
>NZ_JAGPXZ010000031.1:0-17918 GCF_018070305.1 Micromonospora sp. M51
GGGTGGACCGGTCCGGCCGCCTGGGGTCTGCTGGCGGTCGGCGTGCTGCTGGTGGTGGGCGCGGTGCTGATCCTGCTGCGACCGCTGCGCCCGCGCGAGGTGATCTTCGTGGTCGAGCCGGACCAGGTGCCGGTGCTCGCCGGCCGCCTCGGGGTCACGTCGCTCAGTGGCCTGGGCCCCCGGACGCCGGAGCCGACCGAGCCGTTGGCGGTACGTCAGCTCACCCCGGTCGGTGCCGGGGCGGCGGAGCGGTCCCGGGCGGCGCTCGGTGCCCCCCCGGCCACCCACGCCGCCCATGACGAGCCGGTACGGCTGCCCCGTCCGCCGGAGGTGACGCTGAGCCTCGCCTGGCCGCCGGCCGACGCGGAGGAGCCCACGGCCCGACCGGTGGTGGCCCCACCGGCTGACGGTCGGCCCGATGGCGATCCGGCCGGCTGACGGTCCGGCTGTTGCCGTGCCTGGTGGCGGCCGGCCGCTGGCGGCGGGTGGAACGGCGAGTGGCCCTCCGCGCTGCCGACGCGGAGGGCCACTCTCACCGGGGGATCGGTGCTACCCGAGCGACGCTTGAGGTAGATGAGGACAGGTTAGCGCCGATCATGGCCACTCGGGAGGTCTGTCCAATTGGTGCGATTTTCCGCACGCAGCCTCGACCGCACCGGCAGCGCGACCAGCAGCAGCAGACTGAGCAGCACGTACGTGTTCTGCAGGAGGAAGTCCAACGGGTCACGGGTGCGGACCGGCGCCACACCCCAGGCCTGGAACGTCACCACGCCATAGATCGTCAGGGCGGTGATGCCCACCGCGAGGGCGGCCAGCCACCGACGTCGGCGTGCCTCGTCGGGGCGGTTGGCGCTCAACGCCGCGTCGGCGAGCAGCACCACCGCCGGCACGAACCAGTAGATGTGGTGGGTCCAGGTGATCGGGCTCGCCAGGGAACCGACCAACCCGGTCAACGTCAGGCCCGTCAACGGGTCACCGGCCCGCGCGGCGCGGGCGGCCCGCCACAGCCCGTAGCCGGCGACCACGGCGACCAGCAGCAGCCAGAGCAGCCGGTCCGGCTTCTCCGGGGCGGTGAACCGGCTGAGCAGGCCGAACAGCGACTGGTTGCCGACGATGTCGGTGCGCCCCACCCGCTCGGTGGTCCACAGCTCGTGGGTCCAGAACCGCCACGAGTCGCGCGGGGCGATCGCCGCCGCCAGCAGCGTCGCCGCCGCCGCGGTCGCGCTCGCCACCGCGGCGGCCCGCCACCGGCGGGTGACCAGCAGGTACACGATGAAGATGCCGGGGAAGATCTTGAGCGCCGTCGCCAGCCCCACGCCCACCCCGGCCCAGCGTCGCGCCCGCGGTACCGCGAACAGCAGATCGGCCAGGATCAACACGACCAGCAACATGTTGATCTGGCCGAAGGTGATCGTCTCCCGGATGCCCTCCACCGCCAGCACCAGCAGGACGGCGGTGACCAGCGTGAACGTTCGGGGCAGGCCGTGTCGGTCGATCACCGGCATCACCAGCCACCGGGTGGTCAGCACCACTGCCAACACTGTCAACGCCGTGAAGATCGCCACGGTCGCGCCGAGCCGCAGCAGACCGAACGGCCACAGCAGCAGCGCACTGAAGGGCGGGTAGGTGAAGTACAGCTCGCCCTGCACCCGGTCGGGTTGCACGTAGTCGTAGAGCGGGTGGCCGACCCGCCACCAGTCCATCGCGGACATGTAGATCTTGAGATCGAAGAAGTCGTGCACGAGGCCGGGCAGGTAGAGCGCTGGCAGCACGGCGCTGAGCGCCACCACGGCGACCAGGCGACGGACCGTACGACCGCCGGGATCGTCTTCGGTGACGGCGGGCGGTGCGACGGGTTCTGCTGGCACCCCGAAACCCTAGCGGTCCGGTCCGCCGAGAGCGCGCAGCCACAGGGCGTGGGCTGCGCGTAGGCTGTCCCGGTGGCTGATCTCCTCGTCTGGATCGACTGTGAGATGACCGGGTTGGACCTCGGCAGGGACAAACTGATCGAGGTTGCGGCACTGGTCACCGATCCCGACCTCAACGTGCTGGGTGACGGTGTCGACGTGGTGATCCACGCCGACGAAGCGGCGCTGGAGGGGATGCCGGAGATCGTGCAGACGATGCACGCCAAGTCCGGCCTCACCGAAGAGGTCCGCCGCTCGGCGGTCACTCTCGCCGAAGCCGAGGACCTGGTCCTGGAGTACGTCCGCGGCTTCGTGAAGGACCCGCGTACCGCCCCGCTGTGTGGCAACTCGATCGCCACCGACCGGGGCTTCATCGCCCGGGACATGCCCCGCCTCGACGCGCACCTGCACTACCGGATGATCGACGTGTCGTCGATCAAGGAACTCTGCCGTCGCTGGTACCCCCGGGTGTACTTCGGCCAGCCGCAGAAGGGTCTCGCGCACCGGGCGCTGGCCGACATCCGGGAGAGCATCCGGGAGTTGGAGTACTACCGGCGCACCGTCTTCGTCCCGCTGCCCGGCCCGGATGTCGAGACCGCCAAGGCCATCGCCGCCGAACTCTGACCCCGGCCGCGCCGACCGGCAACCCGCTGGACGTGCCTGGCTGTGGTGTGGCTATTATTGGTCCGCACCCCGCCCGGAGCGATCGACCGGGCGACGGCGGCATGGTGGCTGTAGCTCAGTTGGCAGAGCACCGGGTTGTGGTCCCGGTTGTCGTGGGTTCAATTCCCATCAGTCACCCCACTGGTTTCACCGCTCAGGCCCCCTCTTCGGAGGGGGCCTGAGTCGTTTTTGGGGTCAGGCAGGGGCAGCCACGCAAAAGCCCCCTCCGCAGAGGGGGCTTTTGCTCGGGTGGCTCAGGCGGTCGGCGTGGCGGACGGGGTGCTCGTCGCGTCCGGGCTCGGGGTGGTGGTGTCCGGGTCGGCCGGGGGCTCGTACGGAATGGCACTGCCCTTGACGTACTCGTCCCAGCTCATGTTCCAGTCGGTCCAGCCGTTGCCGTTCTGCAGCTTGCGCTCGGTGCCCTTGACGGTGATCGGGTCGCCGATCTGGGTGTTCTTGAAGAGCCAGTCGCCGTTGGCCATCGACACGTTCACGCAGCCGTGTGACACGTTCACGCTGCCCTGCTGCCCCTCGGACCAGGGTGCCGCGTGGATGAACTCACCACCCCAGGTGAGGCGCTGCGCGAAGTCAATCTTGGTGCGGTAGCCCTCCTCCGGGCCCAGCTCCTCGAACGTGTCGAAGACCGTCTTGCGCAGCTTCTCGATCACGACCATGGTGCCGCTGGACGACGGGGTGCTCTTCTTGCCCAGGCTGACCGGGATGGTCTTGATCACCGAGCCGTTGCGGGTCACCGTCATCCGCTTGGTCTTGTTGTCGACCGTCATGACCACCGCCGCGCCGATCTTGACGTCCACCGAGAGGTCGGCGCGGCCGTACCAACCCGCACCCATCGGCAGGCCACCCGCCTGCACCCGGTAGGAGACAGTGCTGTTGGGCTTCCAGAACTCCTTCGGCCGGTACCGGATCTCGGTGGGGCTGACCCAGTGCCAGATCCCCTCCTGCGCCGGGGTCGAGGTGACTGTCATCCGGCGCTGCACGTCGTCGCGGTAGTCCTCCGGGATGTTCCGGCTGAACTTCACGATCAGCGGCATGCCCACCCCGACCACCTGGTTGTCACCGAGGAAGCTGCTCACCCGAACCTGGTTGCCGGGCTTGGCCATGGTGGTGAAGGTGCTGGTGGCGGTGGCCGGACGCCCGTCGTCGCCGGTGGCGGTCACTGTCGCCGTGTAGCTCGTGCCGTACGCCAGCGCGCCGGCCGGCAACCACGACTTACCGTCCTTGGCGAGGCTGCCCTCGACCGTCTTGCCGGCGGAGTCCTTCAGCTCGACAGCGGTCTCCACGGCGTCCTTCGTGGTGAAGGTGATGCCGGTGGACGCCGGCACGTCCTTGGCGTCGGCCGCCGGCTCACTGATCGTCGCCGCGGCCTTCGGTGCGGGGTTCTCGCCGCCGCCGTGCCACGAGGACGGCTTGCCGCCGTCGCCGTCGGTGCAGGCGGAGGTGAAGGCCAGCGCCACGGCGAGAAGCCCCGCCGCGAACACGCGGCGTCGCCCACCGGGCCTGATCAGCTGGTCCTGGCTAGCTCGCATGGTTTCCCTCACAGTCGTGGTCGCTGCCCCATCGTCTCCTACTGACGCGCCAGAGCCGGCCCCGGTTGCCGAGGGTGAACCGAAACACGCCATCAATAGTGTCCAAATTCTGCTACTATTCGGCGTTTCGTGAGCCTGGCTCGTCTCCGTGCGGGGATCGCGGGGTCGCCGTGCAGCCCTCGCGCGGCGGGAGTGCAAGGGTACGCCGGCCCCGCCAACGACGGAGCCGGCGTAACGAGCCGACGCCTCAGATCGCCGGACCGGCTCCACCACTGGGCACCGGCAACGCGCTGCCCTTGACGAACTCCGACCAGCTCAGGCTCCACGCCGTCCAACCGTTGCCGGCGGCGATCCTGCGCTCGGTCCCCTTGATCGTGATCGGATCACCGATCCGGGTCTTGTCGAACAACCACCGGGCGTTCGCCATCGACACGTTCACGCAGCCGTGCGAGACGTTCCGCCGCCCCTGCACGTGCTCCGACCAGGGCGCGGCGTGGATGTACTCGCCACCCCAGGTGAGCCGCTGGGCGAACTGAATGTCGGTCACGTAACGGTTGGCGGGGTCCGGGTCGTCCCGGGTGTCGAAGACTGTGGCTTCCTTCTTCTCCATCACCACCATCGTGCCGCTCGACGACGGCGTGCTCTTCTTGCCCAGGCTCACCGGGATGGTGCGCACCGGCGCGCCGTTCTCGTACACCGTCATCTTCTTGTTGGCGTTGTCGACCTTCATCTCGAACGACCGGCCGATCTTGGCGGTGGCCTTGCGGTCGATGTCGCCGTACCGGCCGTTGCTCAGCGGCATGCCGGCCAGGGCGATCCGCACGGTGATGGTGGTGCCGGGCTTCCAGTACTCGGGGGCCCGGTAGTAGGCCTGCGTGCCGTTGCTGACCCAGTGCCAGGCACCCGGCTGCGGCGGGTCGGTCTTGACGAACATCCGCTTCTGCACCGCCGCGCGGTCCTTCTTCGGGATGCCCGGGTGGAACTCGGTGACCACGGGCATGGCCACCCCGTAGCTCTTGTCGTCGAAGAGGTACAGGCCCGAACCGATCGTCGACTTCGGCTTGGCCATCGTGGTGAAGCTGCTGGTGCCCTGGCTGCTCGTGCCGTCCGACGCGCTCGCCGTCACCGTGGCCGTGTAGCGGGTGCCCCACTTCAGCGGCGCGGACGGCACCCAGGACGAACCATCGGTGCGCAGCTTGCCCTCGACCGAGCCACCACCGTCCGCCGTCAGGGTCACCGCGGACACCTTCCCGCCACCCGGGAGCTTCGCGCTGATCTCCGTGCTGACCGGCCGGTTCTTCGTGCCGTCGGCGGGGCTCAGTGTGAGCGGCGGGCCGCTCGGTGCGCTCGGCGCCGAGGGCGCGGCTGAACCAGGGGCGGCGCTCGCGTCCGAGGACGCCCCACCAACGAATTCCGGCTTCTTCTCGTCGCCGCCACACCCGGCCAGTGCCAGTGACGCCGCCAGGGCCAGAGCGCCCACCACCGCCCCGGCTCGCGTGAACCGTGCCATCCCCACCTCTGTTCTCGCGTACCTGGCGGACATCGTGCCGTATCAGCGCCGCCACCCACGCCCCGGACTTTCGTACGCGGGTGCCTTTGTAGCCATATGCCCGGTAAGCTCGACCGAAGGGGGGAGCCGGGTAACCGGATTGGAGCCCGGCTCGACCGGGTGCTAATCTTCTCTCCGTTGCCGAACGAGCGCCGCTAGCTCAACTGGCAGAGCAGCGGACTCTTAATCCGCGGGTTCGGGGTTCGAGTCCCTGGCGGCGCACCAACGAGCAAGGCCCTGACCTGGCGGATGTCTGCCGGTCAGGGCCTTTTTCGCGTACGACGTGCGATCCAGCCGCTAGAGGCGGAGTGCGGCTCGTACAAGATCAGCGACGGCTCGGGAACGGCTGTGCGGGGGCCAGGCGATGACCGTGGTGACGTCCGGCGCGTCCACGATCGGCACTGCGACGACATCGTCGTTCAGCTGGGATCGGGCGGAGTCAGGCACGACCAGCAAGGTCCGGCCAAGGGAGGTGAGCTGCAAAAGTTGTGAGTGGCTCCGTGCCTCAGGACCCGGGCCGTCGGGATAGGTGCCATCATCCCCGGGCCAGCGCGGTAGAGGCAGGTCGGGCAGCTCGGTTACCTCGCTCAGCTGCAAACTCCCGCGAGTGGTGAGGGGGTGGCCGGCCGGGAGGATGGCGACCTGGCCCTCGGTGAACAGTTCCTCGGTGTCGAACCCGCTCAGGTCGTCGAACGGGTGGTGAAGGATCGCGACATCGGCACGACCGGTCCGCAACAGTCGTTCCTGTTCGCCGGGGCCACACAGCATCACGTCGACGTCGACCGATCCAGGTTCGGTGGCGTAGGCGTTCAGTAGCTTCGCGAGCAACTCACTGGACGCTCCAGCCTTGGTCGCCAGGACGACGCCAGGGTGACCGGTGACGGCGAGAGCTGCGCGGCGGGTGCGATGTTCGGCAGCTTCCACAGCGTCCAGCGCTGCTCGTCCTTCGTGCAGCAGGACCGCACCGGCTTCGGTCAGGGTCACCGACCGGCTGTCACGCCTCAACAAGGTGGCACCCAGACGACGTTCGAGCTGACTGATCGCCCGCGACAATGGAGGCTGGGCTATGCCCAGGCGTTGCGCTGCTCGGCCGAAATGCAACTCCTCGGCCACGGCGACGAAGTACCGCAGCTCTCGTGTTTCCACCCGTAGAGCCTAGCCGGGGGGTACGTAGGCGCGGCGATACCGTGAGGGTATCGCCCGTGACTCAGGTGGTCTTGGACGGTTCGCCAGCCGCGATTCAGAGTCGAAGACATGAGTGACAAGAAGATCGCCCTGGTCACCGGGGCTAACAAGGGCATCGGGTACGAGATCGCGGCAGGCCTCGGTGCGCTGGGCTGGAGCGTGGGTGTCGGGGCGCGTGAGCAGACCCGGCGGGACGCGGCGGTAACGCGACTGCGGGACGCCGGCCTCGACGCCTTCGGTGTCCCGTTGGATGTCACCGACGACCGCAGTGTCGCCGCCGCAGCCGACCTGATCGCCGAACGCGCCGGACGCCTCGATGCCCTGGTCAACAACGCCGGAATCACCGGCGGCGGGCCGCAGCAGCCGAGCAGCGTCGATCCGGCCGTCATCCGCACGGTGGTGGAGACCAACGTCATCGGCGTCATCCGGGTGACGAACGCCATGCTGCCGTTACTCGGCCGGTCGGCCTCGCCGCGCATCGTGAACATGTCCAGCAGCGTCGGTTCTCTGGCCCGACAGTCAGGTCCCGGTGGTGAGACCTCCACAGGCCCGGTCGCTGTCGCCTACGCGCCCTCGAAGTCGTTCCTGAACGCGGTGACCCTTCAGTACGTCCGGGAACTGGCGGACACGAACATCCTCATCAACTGCGCCTGCCCGGGCTACGTCGCCACCGACCTCAACGGCTTCCGTGGCGTGCGTACTCCCCAGGAGGGCGCGGCGACCGCCATCCGCCTGGCCACACTGCCCGACGGAGGCCCCACCGGCGGATTCTTCGAGGACGCAGGTGTGGTGCCCTGGTGACGGTTCAAGGCTCTCGCGCTGGCCCGACGCTGCTCGGCGTCGGGCCGGCTGCTGCACAGCGGCTGCGTCATCCCTGCCCATCGGGTGCCCGGGCGTCGCGGTCACCGGAAGCTCTGCCGATACGCCTGCGGGCTGGTGCCGGTGATGCGCTTGAAGCAGTCCCGGAAGGCGGTGGTGGAGCCGAAACCCACCTGCGTCGCCACCCGGTCGATGGGATGAACAGTGGTTTCCAGGAGATGCTGCGCCTGGTGGACGCGGACCCGGTGCAGCCACCGCAGCGGGGTGGTGCCGGTCTGGTCGCGGAAGTGCCGGTTCAGCGTCCGGGTGCTCAAGCCGGCGTGGCGGGCGATGTCGGCGAGGGTCAGCTCGCGCCGGGCGTTGTCGCGCATCCAGGTCAGCAGCGGCTCCAGGGTCGCCCCGTCGGCGGCGGGCGGTTCGTGCGTGATGAACTGCGCCTGTCCACCCGCGCGTTCCAGCGGCATGACGGACAACCTCGCCGTGGCGGCCGCGACAGCGGCGCCGTGGTCGCGGCGGACCAGGTGCAGGCACAGGTCGAGCCCGGCGGCGGCGCCCGCGGAGGTCAGAAACTGGCCGTTGTCCACGTAGAGCACGTTGGGGTCGACCTGGATCCGCGGATGCTCGGCGGCGAGCCGGTCGGTGGCGAGCCAGTGCGTGGTCGCGCGCTGCCCGTCGAGCAGGCCGGTGGCGGCGAGGGTGAACGCGCCACCGCAGATCGAGGCGATCCGGGCACCGTTCGCGGCGGCGGCGCGCAGCGAGTCGAGGACCGTGGCGCGCGTCGCGGCGGCGGGGTCGGAGACGCCCGGCACGACGACGGTGTCGGCGTCGACGAGCACGTCCAGGCCCCACGGCACCGCCATGCTGAACGCCCCAGCGGTGACCGTCGGTGTGGCGGCGCAGACGAGAACGCGGTAGCCGGCGCGGCCGTCCGGCAGGCGGGTGCGCTGGAAGACCTCCATCGGGGTGGCCAGATCGAACGGGACGACACTGTCGAGGGCGAGCACGGCCACTGTGTGCATGGCGGAATTCAACCAGTCAGGACCGTGCGGTCACCGACGGCCGCGCATCGGTCGCCCGCCGCGCGACCCGGCCGTACAGGTCTCTCACCGACAGGCCACCGGCGAAGCACCAGAGCGCGATGACCGGATCGCAGAGCGCGCAGCCCAAGGACGAGTCATGCAGTGACGGGATGATCGGGGTGCCGCGCCGGTGGTGCAGCACGTCCCAGACCGTGTGCAGGAGCCACCCGACGCCGATGAAGGTGTACGAGGTGAGCCCGGCGTAGCCCACCACCAGCAGCAGCGCGCAGAAGAGCAACTCCCACAGCCCGAACCCGCCACCGCTGATGTAGGCGGCCCCGGCGCCGGTGACGACGAGCGCGTTCAGGCGTCGCCGGTGCGGCTCCGGGACGAGGGAGTTGAGCCCGACGTAGACCAGCCCGATCACCACGGGCATGACGTAGCGCAGCACGGTCCGCCCCGTTTCCGTTCCAGTTGAGGAGTGTCGAGAGGGAGCCTAGGAAAGCTCGCAGTCGGCGACGAGAGGCGAAAATGCCATGGTCCGCCGGATTCTCGCCACTGATCCCGGCGGTCCTGACCGGGTAGCCCGCGCGGACACTGAGGCGGGTGTCCCTGTTTTCCCAGCGGCACCCTGGCGTGCTAGCGTCTCGTCCCGTTGCCGATCGAGCGCCGCTAGCTCAACTGGCAGAGCAGCGGACTCTTAATCCGCGGGTTCGGGGTTCGAGTCCCTGGCGGCGCACCAACGATCAAGGCCCCGACCTGGTGGTTCACACCGGGCCGGGGCCTTTTTCGTGTACGGCTGCGGCGGATGGCGGCTCGGCGGGTGCCCGGCGTCCGCTGTCCCGACTCAGGGCGTAGCGGGCAACCCGGTGCGGCACAGTTCAAGAGCGTCTCGAGCACCGCGCAGGGCTGCGATCACATTGGGCGAGGGCCGCACGTGCACTTCAGGAAGATCGAGGCCGGTCGAGCCGTCGGTGATCGGGTAGGCCAGTTGCTCACGCCCGAGCCGGAACTGGGCGTCGATGCCGGTGCGGTTGCCACGCGGGTCCTGGCGGTGCCAGCGGCCCGCGAGGTAGACGGCAACGAGGCCGTGCAGGAAGGGCTTTCCCCCGTCGGTCAGCTGTTGGTAGCACAACCCGGCCGGGACGCCGGAGGCCCGGGCCACGGCCACCAGCAGGTGCGACTTGGCATAGCAGAGGCCGACGCCGGCGCTGAGCACCTCGCCTGCGGTGATGGTGATCCGCGGATCCTGGGCGTCCACGGAGTGCCCGATCCGGTCACGAACCCATGCGAAGGCGGCCCGCGTGAAGTCGACGTCGTCCGGGTGCGCCGCGCGAAGTTCACCAGCTAACGCCCGCACTGCCGGATGGTCCACCTCGACGACCGTGTCACCGCCCAGGTACTCCATCGGTTCGCCCGCGACCAGTTGCACAGCTGTCCCTTTCCCCGCGGCCTGTCGGATCGAGGCTGCTCCATCGCGCCATGACCCGTCGCGTACGGTGACGGTCCCATCTCACCGCGGCCATGCTCGGCCTGTCACCCTCATTCCCGGCCACAGCTGCGGCAACGCGCCGGCAGGGTCTAGGTTCTTCGCGGCTGGCATCGACGACGGTGAGGGGTAAGCGTGAGCGACGTGAGGCTCAACCAGGGAGGCTTCCAGGGCGGGTTCGACCTGCTCGTCACTCCCGACGTGCGGT
Source organism: Micromonospora sp. M51 (assembly GCF_018070305.1). Taxonomy (NCBI): domain Bacteria; kingdom Bacillati; phylum Actinomycetota; class Actinomycetes; order Micromonosporales; family Micromonosporaceae; genus Micromonospora; species Micromonospora sp. M51. The sequence continues at coordinate 10,387 of NZ_JAGPXZ010000031.1, forward strand.
TCACGCGGTTGTTGCGACGGGATCTGCGGCGGATGAGCTGGTTGTTCGTCATCTCGGGTCTGCTGTTGTCGATCACGAGCCTCGGTACGTTCACTGCCGACGGCGGGTGGCTCCTAGCCGGGCTGTTCGGCGTCCCGTTCGGGGCGGTCTGGTGCATCGCGGGGCTGATCAACGGCTCGGCGTACCTGCGACGTCACGCCGAGTTGAGCGCGCCGGTGCGGTACGTGTTCACTGCGGAGGCCATCGAGTGGCACACCGCTCATGCGGCGTTGCGGTTGCCATGGACGGCGATCAGGCACGCCGTTCGGATGCGGGAGGCGTACCGCCTGGACTGCGCGGACCAGCAGCCGCGGTACCTGTGCCGGACGACGCTGGCCCCGGCCGAGGATGCGCGGGTGGCCGCGTACCTCGATGAACGGTTGGCGGCGCGGCTGGCCGCCGAGGCGTCCGTGCGGCCGATGCCACCTGTCGGGGGTGGAGCGTAGGCGGGCCGGCCCGGCGACGACAGTCGCCGGGCCGGAGAGCCTCAGTAGTCGATGTTGATGGCGGCGATCTGGCGGGAGCCGTTGTAGACGATGGCGGGGCCGGCGAAGCGGGAGCTGGCGTAGGTCAGTGCCGTCTTGTGGCCGGGACTGTTGAACCACGCCTCGATGATCTGCTCGGGCGGGGAGTTGCCCGAGGACGCGAACAGGACCTCGTGCCCGCAGTGCTCGAAGGTGCCCGCGTCCAGGTTCTGCTTCACGCAGTCCTCCGCGAGGTTCTGCTCGTTGGTGCGCATCTTGACCTCGGTCAGCCCGAGCGCGCGGCGTCGTTCGTTGAGCAGCACCAGCAGGCGTTGTTCGGCGGCGGACACGCCGGCCGGCAGAGCGGCGGCCGACTTCTTGGCCGGCCTGTTCGGCGTCGGTGACGGGGTTCGCGTCGGCGTCGCCGACCTGCTGGGGGTGGGGCTCGGGCGTGCGGCGCTCGGGGAGGGTTCGGGCGCCGTGGGGGAGGGCGACTCGACAGCGGGTTCGGTCGGCTCGGGGGCGGGGTCGGTGACCTGCGCCGAGGGTTCGGCGGCTGTGACGCTCGCCGGCTGCTTCGTCGGCCGGTCGGCGTAGGTGGTGATGATGAGCCCGCCTCCTCCGACCATGGCGACGGCCGCGACGGCGCCGACCAGGGTCTTGGGCAGCGACAGTGCCGTGAGGCGGGCCTTGGGCGCCAGTCCGGCCTTCGCGTACGCGCCTGTCGAGGCGGCGCCCTGCGAGGTGGCGACGAGCTGGGCCTGGTGGGAGACGTCCGACGCGAGGCGGGCCGGGACCGGCGTGAGCGCGAGGCCGGCGAGCAGCCGCTCGGCGGGAACCAGATCGGAGGTGGTGTTCGGGCAGTACGTGCAGTCGCGGATGTGCCGTGCCAGCCGCTTGCGCCACACCGGAGCCGGCTGGCCGTCCCAGTCGGCGGCCGTGTCGATGAGGCCGGCGCAGCCGGGCCGGGCGGTGAGGGCCCGTACGACGAGCCGCGCGGTGTCCAGCTGCGCCTTCATCCGGCCCACCCGGACGGTCACGAGATGCGCGTCGAGGCGCAGGGCGTCGACCAGGTCGGCGCGGGAGAGGTGACCGGCCTCGACCAGCCACCAGAGGGACAGCAAATGGCGGTGGTCGTCATCCAGCCACCGTGTGGCCAGCACGACCTCCCGGCGCTCATCGGACAGGCGGAGCCGGGTCAGTGTCAGGTCCTCGAAGTCGGAGCCCGGGACGACCAGGTTGTCGATGTCCTCCGGCGCCGTGGGTGTGGTGTGCCGGTACTGCTTGTGCGCCCGTACCTCGTTCATGGTGACGGCCACCAGCCAGGACCGGAACAGCCGCGGATCGCGTACGCCTGCCAGCCCGCGTACGACGCTCAGCATCGTGTTCTGCACCACGTCGTCGACGTCCGCGGAACGGCTCATCGCCCGGCCCACGATGTTGTACACCAGTGGCAGGTAGTGCGAGACCAGCTCATCCATCGCGGCGTGGTCGCCGCGGCGGGCCGCGTCCACTACCGCCGACAGGTCGGTCCTGTTCGGGTACGCGTGATGGGTCACGCTCACAACCTCGCCTTCACGGGACATTCTCGTACACCGTGGAGATGGGTTGGGACCCGCCCGGGTCACACAAACTGAGCTGTCACCTGTCTCTGTTGAGGCGGACGATGGCGCCGTTGAGCACGGTGGCGAAGAGCGTCCACGCGACGTACGGGGCCAGTGCGGCACCTGCGGCGGTGTCGGCGTGCGCGGCGCGGCGGATGAGCGCGACGTTGGAGGCGTTGAGCGCGGCGATCTCGGCCAGCGCGACGGTGGGCCTGCGCGCCTTGAAGAACAAGGCGCTCCACCCGAAGTTGAGCGCCAGGTTGAGCGCGTAGGCGCGGGTGAACGCGGCGCGCTCGGCTCCGCTGGTGCGGTCCAGGGCACGGGCGCCCGCCACCGCGATCAGCGCGTACAGCGGCGTCCAGACCAGCGGGAACGCCACGGGCGGTGGCTGCCAGCTCGGCTTGCGCAGTCGCCGGTACCAGCCGTTGGAGGTGTCGTTCACCGCCGTACCTGCGGCGGCCGTGACGGTGACCGCCGCCGCGGTCTTGACCAGGGTGGGAAGTCGCATGCTGTTCAGCTACCCCGCCGGTGCCGGATCAACCACAGCCGGTCGACGGGACTCGGCGAGGGCGCCGGGTCCTGCATCGTGGTGTGCCTCAAGTAATGCTCAAATTACGTTGATCCGGGCCGATGCCGTCGAAGATCCGCATACGCTCAGCCAACTCGCGCACGGCCTCCCGGACCTCCTCGCTACGCCAACCGTCACCGTGCCCCGACCCAGGGTGCGCGAGCGTCAACCATCCCTCCTTTGTGGATGGTCGCGAGCACATCATCCACCTGTCGCAAGGAGAAGGAGGGGACAATGCGACGCAGACAACGGCGCATCGCGTTCGTGGCGCTGCCCGCACTGTTGGCGGGCGTCCTCGTGTCGACCGGGCCGGCGGGCGCGGATCCCGCGCAGTCGGCCGCCACGGCCGGCTCCGCACGATCCCAGCTGGAGAACCGGGACCAGGTCCGCCGCGTACACGTCAAGCTGGCCGGCGCCGACATGCTGGACAAGGTCGTCGCCGCCGGCTTCGACCTCGAACACGGTCTCAAGCGGGTGCCGACCGGCATCGAGGGCGAGGCGGTGGTCACCGCCGAGCAGATCGCCGAACTGACGGCGATGGGCGTCGAGGTCCTCGCCGACGACGCGGGCTTCGTCTGGGCTGACGAGGCCGACGGCGGCCTCCAGGGCAACGCCGCCGCCCGAGCGGCGCAGCCGGCGAGCCACGACGCGACGGTGCGGATCGCCCGCGCCGACTGGTTCACCACCAAGGGCCAGGGCTTCCTGTACGTCGAGGCGCGCACCACCGAGGGACAGCAGGCGGACCCGGTCGTCGAGATGCAGCTGGAGAACGACTCGGGCCGGGGCACCTCGTTCGGCTTCGCCCGGACGATGAGCCGCTTCGTGGACTCCGGGCAGTACATGTTCCACCGGAACCTGTTCAAGCTCGACACGCGGCCGACCCAGATCCGGGTCACGAGCTCGACCGGTGGCGTCACCACCGGCAAGGTCTCCGACTGGTTGGAGGACGCCCCGCCGCCGCTGACGGCGAACCCGTCCTACAAGTCGGACTTCGTGGACGGGTACAAGCACCCGCAGCAGCTCTACAGCCGGGCGAAGGAGATCGCCCGCCAGTACCCGGACATCGCCGAGATCGTCTACCTCCCGAACCAGACCAACGGCTACCAGCGCAAGGCGCAGGCCACGATCGGCGGTACGGGGCAGTCGGCGGTCGTGGTCAGCTCGGCGGCGTGGGGCCACGAGGGCGGCAACGACGTCACTGTCGAGTTCGTGGACCGGCCGGAGGCGGACCTGCCGCTCGCCGTTGAGGTCACCGGCAAGGCGGTCCGCGTGCTGCTCGCCACTGACGCCTCGGGCGCTCCGGCGAGCACGGCCACCCAGGTGGCGGACGCGCTGCGGACCGGGTCCCAGGGCCTCATCGACCGGGCGCACCCGTACCGCACCAACACGGGCACCGGCGTCGTCGCGGCGACGGCCGGCCCGGTCGCGTTGACCGACTTCCTCGACCAGAAGCGCGTCGGCGCGCCCGAGGGTGAGGTGCCCCGCGGCCCGGTCACGATTCCCGTCCTGCGGATCGGCAAGCACCGTGACGGCAAGAAGCCCGGCGTCCTGATCCAGGCGCAGGACCACGCCCGCGAGTGGGTGCCGGCGACGACCAGCCTGGAGTCGGCCGAGCGTCTGGTGCACAACTACCGGTCCGACCGCGAGACGAAGGAGATCGTCAACAACACCGATGTCTTCTTCATCCTCTCCAACAACCCCGACGGGGCGAACTACAGCTTCTACAACTTCGCCTCGCAGCGGAAGAACCTGACGAACCACTGCCCGGACGCGACAGCCGATCCTGGGCAGCGGAACTCCTGGGGCGTCGACCTGAACCGCAACTACCGGGTCGGGTCGGGTCACGACGGGTACGCGGGCGGGTCGACCAACTGCGTCAGCGGCACCTACCAGGGCCCGGAGGAGCTGTCCGAGCCCGAGTCGAAGAACATCATCTGGCTCGTCGAGAAGTACAGGAACATCAAGTTCATGATGTCGGTGCACTCCAACGGCGGCCAGTTGTTCTGGCAGCCCGGCGCGTACGTCGCTGACGGGCGGATCACCACGCCGCGCCCGCCGCTGGGTGACGAGGCGTTCTACTGGCAGTCGGCGGCCCGGATCCTGTCGCAGGTCAAGGCGCACCGGGAGACCGTCGTCACGCCGGAGAACGTCGGTGGCTCGTCCGACGTCCTCTACTCCTCCGCCGGCAACGTGCGCGAGGACCTGTACCACACCTACGGGATCTACGCCTTCGGCTGGGAGGTCGGCGGCTCCGTCTACAACCCGGCCACCGGCGACTGGCAGGGCGGTTCGTTCCAGCCGGAGTGGGCGGGCAACCCCGAGCTGGTCAGCGGCCACGCCGAGACGATGGAGTACGCCAACGGGATCATGGAGATGTTCCGGGTGGCGGCGGACTGGGGACGGGACAGGAAGAACCCGACATCGCAGCTCGTTCCCGGCGCAGGGACCTACCGCGGGCCGGTGGACGTACGCTTCGAGACGAGCGAGCCGGCCACCATCTACTACACGACCGACGGCAGCCGGCCCACGCTCCAGTCGCCGCGCTACGCGGCCACCGAGTTCCGGGAGCCGGGGCAGGTGTTCCACGTGACCGAGACGACGACTTTCCGCTGGTTCTCGGTGGACAGCGCCGGCAACATCGAGAAGAACTACGACCCGACGAAGAACGACAGGCGCAACAACTACCGGACGGCGACGATCAAGATCGCCAAGAGGTAGTCCGCGTACCGTGATCGAAGCCCCGCCGGTCGATGTCACCCGCACCGGCGGGGCAACGGTCAGCAGGGCCCGCGCGGGCGTCGGCAGCGCGGATAGGTCCTCATTTGGTGGGTAAGCGGCGCGCATGCCCGCGAGCGAGGATTCGGCCGCCGACCTGGATTCGGCACCACACGGGCGTTCTCGCGTCGACCGGATGTTCGGCAGCCTGCGGGAGCGGGCGCGGGAGGCGTGGCGCGTACGTTCCTGGCGGTTCCGGCTCTACGGTCTGCTCGCCGTGCAGGCCGCCATCGCGGCGGGGCTCGCCTGGTTCGTCGTGTACCAGTTCCTCGGCAATCCGTCCCCGGTCTTCGCGCCCACCGCGGCGGTCGGCATCACGGCCGCCGCGATGGGCTCCCTACTGCGGCGCACCATCGAACTGCTGGTCGGGGTGGTGCTCGGGCTCGCCGTGGGTGACCTGCTCATGCCGCTCTTCGGCATCGGCCCGTGGCAGACCGGTGGGGTGGTCCTGCTGGCGATCATCGTGGCCATCCTGCTCAAGGGCGGTGGTTCGCTGCTCACCCAGGCCGGCGGTACGGCCGTGCTCATCGCCACCCTCGAACCACCGGTCCGTGACCTGTCCATTCCCCGGTTCGTGGACGCCGCGGTCGGAGGGCTGATCGGGTTGGCGGTCAGTCTGCTGCTGGTACCCATCCATCCGCGGCGGACACTGCACCGACTGGCCGAGCCCGTGGTCGGTCCCGCGGTGGCCGCCATGCACCACCTGGCGGCGGCGCTGCGCCTGCGGGATCTCGGACAGGCCGAGCAGGGCCTGCGCGAGCTGCGGAACATCGGCCCGCAGGTCATCGCGTTACGGGACGGGCTGCAAGCCGCCCAGGAGGTGGTACGACTCGCGCCGCTGCGCTGGCATGAACGCGACTCGTTCGCCCTCCACGCGGAGTCGATCCGACATCTGGAACGCAGCGTGCACAGTTGCCGATCTCTGGCGAGGCAGCTCACGACGGCACTCAAGGACCACGAGCCGCTGCCGGAGGAGGTCCCGGACGCCATCGACCTGCTGGCCGACGGCGCGCTGGACCTGCGCGCGGCGATCGTCGCGCGGGAGGAGCCACGGGAGCCGCGCGAGCGGATCCTGGAGGCTGTCGAACTAATCGGACGGGCACAGGGCGGGTCCGTCCGCGACCCCACCCGCCTGCACCGTCACCGTCTGGGCTACTCCGGGATGATCGCCGTGGGCGAGTTCCGGACCATCGCCCATGACCTGCTCATCGCCAGCGGCCTGGACCCGGAGAAGGGCGCGGCACTGGTGCGGCAGGCGATAGACCGGGGCCAGCACGAATGATCGCACTGTCGGCCGGTCAGATGGACGTCCGCCTGGGCAGCAGCAACTCCTCGTGATCGAGTTCCCGTTCCAGGACGCGCAGTTCCTCGTCGGGCAGCCGACCGCTGTCGCGCCAGCGCACGAGTTCCTCCCGCTGGGCGTCGATGGCCGTCCGGCGGACCTGGAGCGCCGTCTCGTACTGCGGTGAGGTCGGTAGCTCCGACGACCCGCTCTGTTCGAGCAGGTCAAGTCGCCCGCGGTAGCGCGCCAGTCGGGCCAGCAACTGGGTACGGGTGGTGTTGACGGCCATCGCGCTGTCCGGCTCGGCGGCGGCGACCTCGTCCAGGCGGGCCAGGGCGGCCTCGACCGCCGCCGAGCGGGCCTCGTTGCGTACCCGGGCCTGGTCGGTCTCGTTGGCGCGCAGGCCCAGCCTCCGCACGAGCGGCGCGAACGTCAGGCCCTGCCCGACGAGCGTCACGAGGACGACCACGAAGGTGCAGAACAGGAGCAGGTCCCGGTCGGGGAACGGCACCCCGCTGTTGGTGGTCAACGGCAGGGTGAAGATCGCGGCCAGGCTGATCACCCCACGGGTGCCCGACCAGCTCAGCGCCGTCACCTCGCGCAGGGACAGTCGTTCCGCGTTGCGGTCGGCGCGGGCGACCTGCCGGGCACTACCGGGCTCGTCCGGGTCGTCCTGCTCGGATACGCCGCCCAACCGGCTGTGCAGCGACCGGGGGAGGGACTGCGTCAGCACCAGCCAGGCGGGGCGTAGCAGCAGCACCACGCCGACCGACACCGCCACGGCGATGACGATGGTGGAC